>NZ_JAWHOO010000002.1:200708-228730 GCF_032586855.1 Pseudomonas syringae group sp. J254-4
CCACACGCTCCAGCGTGGGAATGCAGTTCATGACGCTCTGCGTCGTCAGAGGACGCGGAGCGTCCGGACCGGTATGCCCACGCGGAGCATGGGCACGATGGTGTTCGCCGGGCCGCCTGTGGGTGCAATGGTGGTTCAGCTCACCCTGAATTTCCCCACCAGTGTCTGCAAGTGAGTTCCCAGTCTGGCGAGTTCGACGCTGGAGGCTGCGGTTTGCTCGCTGGCGGCGGCGGTCTGTTCGGAGATATCGCGTACGCTGATGACGTTACGGTTGATTTGTTCGGCAACCACGCTCTGTTCTTCGCTGGCGGTGGCGATTTGTTCGTTCATGTGCTGGATGGTCGCCACCGTGCGGGTGATCTGCTCCAGCGCGCTTCCCGCGCGGCGGCTCAGTTCAACGGTGTTGTCAGTCAGGGTGCGGCTGTTGTCCAGCGTGGTTGCTACCTGCTGAGTGCCGGTTTGCAGTGCGGCGATCAATTCCTCGATCTCTTCTGTGGACTTTTGCGTGCGTTGCGCCAGGCCGCGTACCTCATCGGCGACCACTGCAAAACCACGCCCGGCTTCACCGGCGCGAGCTGCCTCAATGGCCGCATTCAGGGCCAGGAGGTTGGTTTGCTGCGAAACCGACTTGATTACGTCGAGAACGCCGACGATCTTGTTGCTTTCCAGCTTGAGTTCGCTCATCGACTGGGTAGAGTTCACCACCTCGCGAGCCAGTTGCTCGATCTGACTGATTGCCCGCCCTACAACCTCGTCACCGCTGCGGGCCTGTTGGTCCGCCTGAGCCGCGGCCTGGGAAGCCTCCTGAGCATTGCGCGCGACTTCCTGCACCGTCGCGGCCATTTCATTCATGGCCGTGGCCACCTGGTCGGTTTCGTCTTTCTGACTGGTGACCCCGATGCAGGTCTGCTTGGTCACCGCTGACAACTGCTCGGCCGCGCTGGCGATCTGCGATACGCCCTCGCTGATACCGCCGACCAGCTCGCGCAGGCTGACCGTCATGGTCTGCATACTGGCTTGTAACTGACCCATTTCGTCACGACGGGTCACCGACATGTCCCGACTCAGATCACCCTGAGCGATGCGTGCTGCGACAAGCAGCGTCTGCTGTAACGGTACGGTGATCTGCCGGGTCATGACCCAGGCGGCCAGCAACCCGATCAGCAGCGCCAGGCCCGCAACACTGCTCAGGGTGGTGCTGGAATTGACTGCTTCGCTGTCGCGCTGAGCGGTTTGCAGACGGTTCAACGCGGCGACCGAGTCCAGCAACTGATCGCCGAGACTTCTCATAAGTTCCTGGTCCGCCTCGGCTTTGGTCTGTATCTGTTTGAACTCGTTGAGCCTTTCCCGATAGCCTTGCAGGGCTGTAGTGGCGGCTGCCAGGCCCTGAAGGCTTTCACTGTCCTCGTCCTGCCCGATCTGCCCGATTTCCTTGAGCGCTTCGTCGATGGCGACAATGGCTGCGGCTTCATCGGCATCGCGAGTGGTGAAGGTGTAGGCCTGTACCTGATAACGAGCGATCTGCACCTGCTGCCTGAGCTGCGAAATGTTGGTGAATTCCTCCATCCGCTCAGTGCTGTCCTGTTCCTGGCTTACGCTCTTGAGCACCTCACTCTCAACCAGTGCGATGGCCTGCAAGGCCTGCTCTGACGTCTGCTCCAGGCGGGTGCGTACCTGGTTACGGGTTTGACGGTTGGCCCGGACGTCAGCGAAGGTTTTCTCGAGTCTGCTTACCGTCTCAAACTGTCCGTTGAGCAGCGTAGTGGTTTCCGCCTCGAGGCTCTGTCGATGCAGCGCTGTGAGCTGGGCTTTCATTTCGTTGAGTTTGTCTGTCACCAATGCCGTGCTTTCTGGCGTCTTTTCCACGCGGTCGGTGATGCGTTCGGCGCGCAGGTCTTTAGTGAGGCTGTTGAGCTGGGCAATGTCCGAGAGCGACTCGGAGCGGTCGATCATGGTGTACAGGCCATGCCAGCCGGTCAGTGTGATGATCAGCGTCAATAGCAGCACCAGGCCGAAACCCAGGGACAGCTTGAATCTGACGTTCATGTTGCCGAGCGCGTGATTGATCAGTCGGAACATTGGAATCTCCTGCAATGAGCGAACAAAAGCATGTTCCAGGTGAGTCAGAACATGCGTTGTGAGCGCATCGGCGTGGTGATTCATTGCGTGACCTGAGAAGGTCGTAGGATATTTCCGAGCACGAAAGAGGGGTGAAAGGTGTCACGTTTTTGCGGGAAAAGAAGCCCGCGCTCAGTGCTGGCGCGGGCTGGATACTGCAAGGTCAGACAGTAAAGCGACTCACCAGCAACTGCAGATGGTTGCCCAGTCTGGCCAGTTCGACACTGGACGCCGCGGTCTCTTCGCTGGCCGCAGACGTCTGTTCGGACACATCGCGGACATTGATGATGCTGCGGTTGATCTCTTCGGCGGTGGCGCTCTGTTCTTCGGCGGCGGCGGCGATCTGCTGATTCATCGCCTGGATCGCCGAGACGGTTTTGGTGATGCTTTCCAGCGATCCTCCGGCCCGACGAGTCAGTTCAACGCTGCTGGTGCTCAGCTCGCGACTGCTGTCCATGACCGTTGTGGCCTGCTGTGTGCCGCTTTGCAGGCCGGCAATCAGTGCTTCGATCTCTTCGGTGGATTTCTGCGTGCGCTGCGCCAGACTGCGCACCTCATCGGCAACCACAGCAAAGCCCCGACCGGCCTCACCGGCGCGGGCTGCCTCGATAGCGGCGTTCAAGGCCAGCAGGTTGGTCTGTTCGGCGACCGATTTGATGACGTCCAGCACGCTGCCGATCTTGTCGCTTTCCTGTTTCAGCGCGCCCATCGCTTCGCTGGAGTTGCCCACCGCGGAGGCAAGACGTTCGATTTGCGCAATGGCCTCGTTGACCACTCGTTCGCCATCACGGGCCTGACGGTCTGCCGCCACTGCTGCTTCCGAGGCTTCCTCGGCGTTGCGCGCAACCTCCTGAACCGTTGCCGTCATTTCATGCATGGCGGTGGCGACCTGATCGGTCTCGACCTTCTGGCTGTTGACCCCGGCACTGGTCTGTTCGGTCACTGCCGACAGTTCTTCCGCTGCGCTGGCGATCTGGGTCACGCCATCGCGAATTCCACCCACCAGCTCGCGCAGGCTGACGGTCATGCGCTGGATCGTGCTTTGCAGCTTGCCCAACTCGTCCTTGCGATCGACCCGCAAGTTGCGACTCAGGTCGCCGGAGGCAACCCGCTCAACCACTTCAAGGGTTTCCTGCAAGGGTGTTGTGATCTGGCGAGTGATTACCCAGGCTGCCAGGATGCTGATCACCAAGGCAAGAGCGGTGGCCACCGCGATCATCAAAACAGATTTGTCGCTGTCTGCGTCGCGGCTTTTGTTCTGCCTGGCGATCATGTCATCGCTGATGGCCAGCATGGTGGTACCCAGCGCGGTCATTTTCTCCAGCGCGGTCTTGCTGGCGGCTTGCGCGTCCCGATACTGGCCTACCGCAGCGCGGTAGCCTTTGAGCCCGACAACGGCCTGTTGCAGCAGCGGCAGGTACTCGGAGGAAATGTCACCGGCCAGGGTGTTGATCCCGGTAATGGCTTCATCGATGGCCTGGTTGGCGTTCTTTTCGAAATCCGGACGGCCGCTGTAGGTGTAACCGCGAACCTGGAAGCGCGCCTGCTGAATCAGCTTGCTGACACCGACAATGCCGTTAAAGGCGAGGATGTTATCTGCCTTGAGCAGCTCGGCTTCAACCTTGTTTGCCTGATCCACCGCCTTGTCAGCGTTGTCGCCCATCTGGCTGCGGCTGATCTCGCGAGCATCGATAGCTTTGGTCATGTCAGCGAACGACTGGCGGTATTCGCGAGCGGACTGAATCTGACCATCGAGTAACTGGATGTTTTCAGGCGAGCGCAGCAGATTTCGCGCGCGCACCAGTGCGGCATCAAGTTGGTCCAGGGTCTTTCTGACTTCGGCCGCGCTTTCTGCGTTGAACAGGTCTTCGTAACGGGTGCGGTCGATGCGTAACTGGAGCGTAAGCTCGTTGATTTCTGCAATCGCGGTGACACGATCGCCACGATCGATCAGTGCCTGGTTACTGAACCAGCCTGTGGCCGAGATCATCAGGGTCATTAGCATGACCAGACCAAAGCCGATTCCCAATTTCAGGCTGACACTCGCATTGGCGAGATGTTGAGATAACCCACGAGACATGACCACTCCTTAGATGTCTGTTCTTTTACGAATGCACTTACATCGGCAGCGCATCAACTAACTGAAGCGACCTGGTTGATGTAAAAGAGTCTAGAACAGACGAGCGAGAAGGGCTGTTACTGCAGTTTCGACGCGCAGAATGCGCTCGCCAAGTTGCACAGGCTGCAAGCCGGATTGGCGCAACAAGTCGACTTCATAAGGGATCCAGCCGCCTTCGGGGCCGATAGCCAGCGTGACAGGCTGGTTAACCGCGCGCGGGCAGGCAGGCAAGTCACCGGGGTGGCCGACCAGGCCCAGCGTACCGGCAGCCATGTGTGGCAAACGGTCTTCAACGAAAGGCTTGAAGCGCTTTTCGATGACGATTTCCGGCAGCACAGAATCGCGTGCCTGCTCCAGCCCAAGAATCAACTGCTCGCGAATGGCCTCGGGCTCCAGAAATGGCGTCTGCCAGAAGCTTTTTTCAACCCGGTAGCTGTTCAGCAGGATGACTTTCGGCACCCCCATGGTCGCGATGGTCTGGAACACCCGGCGGAGCATCTTGGGGCGTGGCAGTGCCAGTAACAGGGTGATGGGCAGTTTTTCCGGCGGGGCGCTATCCAGCGAAACACGCAGCTCTGCTTCATGAGGCTCAAGGCGCAGCAGTTCGGCGCTGCCCAGCAGGCCATTGATGCGGCCGACGCGCAGACTGTCGCCGATCTCTGCGCGATGCACCTCCTGCATGTGCTTCAGGCGGCGGTCACGCAGGACCACCCGGTCAGCCGCAATGAAATCGGCTTCCTCAAGCAACAGCAGGTTCACGGTGTGGTCGCGGGCGGCTGATCCTGCTTTTCAGCGTCCTCGGCCTGATCGTCCGGATGTTCGCCACGCTTCTTGATCATCTTGCTGCACAGTACGCCCAGCTCGAAGAGCAGCCACATTGGCACCGCCAGCAGCGTCTGCGAGAAGATGTCCGGCGGCGTCAGGATCATGCCGACCACGAAGCAGCCGATGATCACGTAAGGGCGGATCTTCTTCAGGTATTTGACGTCGACGATGCCGATCCACACCAGCAACACCACGGCCACCGGGATTTCGAAGGCCACGCCGAAGGCGAAGAACAGCGTCATCACGAAGTCCAGATAACTGGCGATGTCGGTCATCATCGACACGCCTTCTGGTGTAACGCTGGCGAAGAAGTGGAAAATCAGCGGGAAGACCAAAAAGTACGCGAAGGCCATGCCTGCGTAGAACAGGATGATGCTCGACACCAGCAATGGCACTGCAACGCGCTTCTCGTGCTTGTACAGGCCTGGCGCGATAAAGCCCCAGATCTGGTGCAGGATGACCGGCATGGACAGAAACAGCGCGACCATCATGGTCAGCTTGAACGGCGTGATGAACGGCGAGGCCACGTCGGTGGCGATCATCGTCGCGCCTTCAGGCAGGTAGACGCGCAGCGGCGCCGAGACCAGTGTGTAGATCTTCTGCGTGAAGTAAAACAGACCGGCAAAAATCAGGAACACTGCCGCGACACAACGCAACAGACGTGTACGCAGCTCGGTGAGATGCGAGATCAGCGGCATTTGCTGATCGTTTTCCGGGATATCAGCGCTCATGGTGCTCGCGGTGGCAATGACGAATCGTGGGCGGGAGGCGTCGGGACCGGTGTGCCGGCGTCAGCCGGTTTCGCGGTTTTCTCCAGCGACAGCTCGGTCTTCGGCGCCGCAGGTTGTGCCGGGCCGATTTCGTGGTGTGCGGCTTCATCGTGCGCGGGGCTTGCCGCTTCGGCTGCTACCGGTGCGGGCGACGGGTTTACCGGCTCGGAGCCGTTCTCGGGCGGCGGATTGGGCGCGAACATTTTGCGCGCTTCGTCTTCCAGCGAAAGAATGTGCTCGTTGTGCAGCTGCCGACGAATTTCGTCGGCCCCGATTTCACGTTCAACTTCCTGTTTGATCGCATTGAAGCTGCGCTTCAACCGGCCGATCCATAGGCCTGCGGTGCGTGCCGCACCCGGCAGGCGCTCGGGACCCAGTACCAGCAAGGCAACCAGGCCGACAAGCAGCAGTTCAGAGAAGCTGATACCGAACATGGGCTTAAACCTGGTCTTTGCGGATCGGCTCGTCGACTTTGTGCGCCTGCGCGTCGATGGTATGCGGCTGGTTCAATGGCGAGCCCTGAGGGGCAGCCTGTGCCTGCTGTGGCTGAGGTGCAGGCTGTTCGGCTGGCTTGTCGTCGTCATTCATCGCCTTGCGAAAGCCCTTGATCGACTCACCCACGTCGCTGCCCAGACCCTTGAGTTTCTTGGTCCCGAAAACCAGTACCACGACGATCAGGATGACGATCCAGTGTTTCCAGTCAAAAATACCCATGAAACAGTCCTCGTAAAAGATTTCAAGCTTGAAAGGGGAGAGCGTTATTCTGCCGTGCGGGCGGCTTTTTCCGCGTGGCCGGACAAGCCGAATCGGCGGTCCAGTTCATCGAGCACGGCTTGTGGGTGCTGACCCAGCGCTGCGAGCATCACCATGCTATGAAACCACAGGTCAGCGGTTTCATAGATTACGTCGCTGCAATCACCGCTGACTGCAGCGTCCTTGGCAGCGATGATGGTCTCGATCGATTCTTCGCCGAGCTTTTCCAGAATCTTGTTCAGGCCCTTGTGATACAGGCTGGCGACGTAGGAACTGTCGGCAGCAGCGTCCTTGCGTGATTCCAGCACCTCAGCCAGGCGGGATAACGTATCAGTCATGTTCAGTGGCCTGCTGAGTAAATAGCGTCAGGATCTTTCAAAACCGGGTCGACGGTCTTCCAGCCTGAGTTTTCGTACACTCGATAGAAGCAACTTTCGCGGCCGGTATGGCAAGCGATGCCGCCGATCTGCTCGACCATCAGGATAATGACATCGGCATCACAGTCCAGGCGCAGTTCATGGAGCTTTTGCACATGACCTGATTCTTCACCTTTACGCCAGAGTTTGCCACGCGAACGCGACCAATAGATGGCACGGTTCTCGGACGCCGTCAGGCTCAGGGCCTCGCGGTTCATCCAGGCCATCATCAATACCCGGCCGGTCTTGTGATCCTGAGCAATTGCAGGCACCAGACCGTCGCTGTTCCAGTGAATCTCGTCCAGCCAGTCTTTCATATCTACTCCGGCAGCCGGCGTTCATGCCCGGCGGATTGAACAGTGTGCCAGCGCCATTCGCTGCTGGCTATCGGCGAACGATCAGATACAGCCCGGCAATCAGCATGATCGCCGCTGGCCAAGCGGTGAGCGTCAGCAGTTGTGTGGCTGCCTCGCTCATCACCCAACCCTGTATCGCGCCACCTACCAATAACGCTGCACCGATAAGCCGCAGGACCGGCTCGTCCTTGCGCTCCTGCCAGGGACGTGGCGGATCCGAAGCATGCGGGCGAGACATACGCTCCAGTAGATCGCGGGTCATTCCCGCGATATGCGGCAGTTGCTCGACCTGTGATTGCAGATTGCCCAGCAAGGTTTTCGGGCTGACCCGCTCACGCATCCAGCGCTCCAGATAAGGCTGCGCGGTGCTCCACAGGTCCAGATCAGGGTACAACTGACGACCCAGCCCCTCGATATTGAGCAGGGTCTTTTGCAGCAGAACCAATTGCGGCTGGACTTCCATATTGAAGCGGCGCGCGGTCTGAAACAGGCGCATCAGCACCTGACCAAAGGAAATATCCTTGAGCGGCTTCTCGAAAATCGGCTCGCAGACCGTGCGGATTGCAGCTTCGAATTCATTGAGCTTGGTCTCTGCCGGCACCCAGCCCGAATCAATGTGCAGCTGCGCAACCCGACGATAATCACGCTTGAAGAAGGCAAACAGGTTACGGGCCAGATAATCCTGATCTTCCGGCGTCAGGCTGCCGACGATGCCGCAGTCGATGGCAATGTATTTCGGGCTCCACGGGTTGACCGTGCTGACGAAAATATTGCCGGGGTGCATGTCGGCGTGGAAGAAACTGTCGCGAAATATCTGGGTGAAAAAGATTTCCACGCCGCGCTCAGCCAGCAGTTTCATGTCGGTGCGCTGGTCGGCCAGCCCGGCCATGTCGGTGACCTGCAGGCCGTAGATACGCTCCATGACCAGCACTTTGGGGCGGCACCAGTCCCAGTAGACTTGTGGCACGTAGAGCAGGTCCGAGCCTTCGAAGTTGCGACGCAACTGGCTGGAGTTGGCGGCTTCACGCAGCAGGTCCAGCTCGTCGTAGATGGTTTTTTCGTAATCCATCACCACCTGCACCGGGTGCAGCAGGCGTGCATCGGCTGACACGCGTTCGGCCATGCGGGCAAGGATGAACAGCCACGCGAGGTCCTGGCCAATGACCGGCTTGAGACCTGGGCGTACCACTTTCACCACGACTTCTTCGCCGGTCTTCAAACAGGCGGCATGCACCTGGGCAACCGAAGCAGACGCCAGCGGGGTTTCGTCAAAGCGACTGAATACGTCGCAGATACGTGCGCCCAGTTGTTCTTCGATGAGATTGATGGCCACCTGCTGGTCGAACGGCGGCACGCGGTCCTGCAGCAGCATCAGTTCGTCGGCGATGTCCTCGGGCAGCAGGTCGCGCCGAGTAGACAGCAGTTGCCCGAACTTGATGAAAATCGGCCCCAGGTCCTGCAATGCCAGACGAAAGCGTACGCCACGGCTCAGCTCGGATTTACGCCGTGGCAGCCAGCGCCAGGGCAGCACGAAACGCACCGCGAGCATCCACCAGGGCAGGGGCAGGGCGAACAACAGGTCATCAAGGCGATAGCGGATAACGACACGTTGAATGCGAAACAGACGGCGGACGGCAAGCAGCTTCATGCGTTATCGCTGGTATTGAGGGAGTGGGCGAGGCGGGCAAAGCGCGCCTCGAGACGGTCCAGATCGAGTTTGATCTGATCGAGTTCGGCGAATCGTGCTTCGGCTTCGTGCTTACCCACCAGCGTACGCGATTCTTCGCTGAGGTAGTCGGCAACGTTCTGGCTGAGGCTGGTGAAACTTTCACGTGTCCAGCGTCCACTGCTACGCAGTCGGCTGCTGAACAACTGAGTGGCCACCGGGCCGACCCAGTTGGACAGTTCATGTTCCCAGTCCAGTTCCAGGTCCTGAAGAATGCCGACCAGTTCCAGCAGTACGCCACTGTCACCGTCCAGCTCGACGTCGGGGCCATGCAGCACGGCGGTCTTGTCCTTGCTCAGGGCCAGACGCAGCAGGCTGGAGGCTGGCGCACGCAAGGTGCAGTCGGCGTCGGCAGCCCAGTCTGCGGCCAGCAGCAGACCTTCGTCACTGGGCAGGATAAAGATTTTCAGGGACGGATCGCGACAGTCCACGGCAATGACATGCCCGGACAAGCGCGCCATACGCGGTAGCGCGGTGCTGTCCAGGCGCAACACGCGATTGATGCCGTGCTCGATACTGGCGAGCAGCCCCCGGAGCAACATCAGGGTTTGATACCGCGATGCAAGGCCACGACGCCCGCCGTCATGTTGTGGTAGGTCACACGGTCAAAACCGGCTTCCACCATCATCGACTTGAGGGTTTCCTGGTTGGGGTGCATGCGGATCGATTCGGCCAGATAGCGGTAGCTTTCCGAGTCATTGGTGACCAGTTTGCCCATCAACGGCATGAACGCGAACGAATAGGCGTCATAGGCCTTGGACATGAGCTTGTTGGTCGGCTTGGAAAACTCCAGCACCAGCAGGCGTCCACCGGGCTTGAGCACGCGCAGCATGGAACGCAGAGCGTCTTCCTTGTGCGTCACGTTGCGCAGGCCGAAGGCGATGGTCACGCAGTCGAAATGGTTGTCCGGGAACGGCAGCTTCTCGGCGTCGGCCTGGACAAACTCGACGTTGCCCGACACGCCAAGGTCCAGCAGGCGGTCACGGCCGACCTTGAGCATGGAGGCGTTGATATCAGCCAGTACCACCTGGCCGGTCGGGCCGACCAGGTTGGAGAATTTGCGGGTCAGGTCGCCCGTACCGCCGGCAATGTCGAGCACGCGGTTGCCGGTACGGACGCCCGAAAGCTCGATTGCAAAACGCTTCCACAGACGGTGCATGCCACCGGACAGCAGGTCGTTCATCAGGTCGTATTTGGCTGCAACCGAATGGAAAACCTCAGCGACTTTTTCTGCCTTCTGGCTTTCCGGTACATTTTTGTAACCGAAGTGAGTCGTAGGTTCGGCATCGCTGCCTTTGCGCTGATCGTTCATATCGCTTCACCGGAATAGAGTGCGGGCCATTCTAATCGCCAGGGCCGGCTTTGTCTTGACAAGGCTCACCGGCAACGCTTTCTTGGATGCAGGCGGGTCTATATAGTTGCGCCGCATTTCATCTGATCATCAAGGAAGCCTGCATGGCCAAGATAACCGTTGAACGCCCGCACGCACTGGGCCGGGAAAAGGCTCGCGAGAGGGCCGAGCAACTGGTCGAGAAGCTTTCCGACAAATACGGACTGGCGCACGAATGGGCAGGCGATACCGTAAAACTGGAAGGCAAGGGGGCCAAGGGCAAGGTTGAAGTCGAAGACGCGTTGATCCGTATCAACATCGAGCTGAACTTCATCCTGTCGGCCATGAGCGGCTCCATCAAGACTGAAGTCGAGCGCGTCCTGGATAAAGCACTGGCCGCCTGAGTCTTCGCCCTAGGGTGAGCATTCTAATTTTTCTCCGTAACGTTGCGCTTATGCCCATAGCTGGGCGGTTCCTTCAACTTTCGAGCATGAGGTGCACCATGGCCAGAGCGAACACGAAGAAAAACATCGAAGACCAGCAATCCTCCACGCTTTCCGACGTCAGGCTGTATGCCCGCAAGATCTGGCTGGCCGGTCTGGGAGCCTATTCCAGGGTCAACGAAGAAGGCACACAGTACGTCAGGGACCTGATCAGGACTGGCGAGCAGGCCGAAAAGGAAGTCGTCAAAACGGTCGATGAGAAACGTCTTGCGGCCAACAGCGAAATCGACTCGATCAAGGGCGAGGTGTCTTACGCCAAAGGTCGTGTAGAGGCGCAACTCGGCAGAATCGAGAGTGCTTTCGACCGTCGTGTCGCAAAAGCCTTGAACCGCATCGCAATCCCGTCTAAACATGATGTTGACACGCTCTCTGCCAAGCTCGACGAGCTGACGGCATTGCTTGAACGTGTCGTGCCTAAAAAGCTTGAACGCTCCGGGTCGAAACGATTCGAACGTTCAGAGTCTGGACAATAAGGAGAGCAGGATGGCTGGCAAGAAAAAAACCGACAAAGACGGCAGCTCATGGATTGGTGAGGTCGAGAAATACTCTCGCCAGATCTGGCTGGCGGGCCTGGGCGCTTATTCCAAGATAAGCAATGACGGCAGCAAGCTTTTCGAGACACTGGTCAAAGACGGCGAGAAAGCCGAGAAGCAGACCAAGGTCGAGGCGCAGAAGCAGCTGGATGAGGTCAAGGACACCGCCAAGACCGCCAAGTCGCGGGTCGGTGACGTAAAAGACCTCGCGGTGGGTAAATGGAATGAGCTGGAAGGGGCCTTCGACAAGCGCCTGAACAGTGCCATTTCGCGTCTGGGCGTGCCGAGCCGCAATGAAGTTCAGGCGCTGCACAGTAAGGTCGACCAGTTGACCCGGCAGATCGAGCTGTTGACGGGTGAGAAAGCCAAACCGGTCGCTTCGCGTACTGCTGCGGCCAAACCTGCGCCGAAAACTGCGGCAAAACCGCTGGTCAAGGCCGCGGCTAAAACCGTCGCCAAAACAGCGGATAAAACGGCGCAGAAAGCCGCAGCGGCCAAGCCAGCAGTCAAGAAAGCTGCGGCCAAACCGGTCGATGCAGCCAGCAAGGCCGCTACTGCCACCGCCAGCAAGGCCAAGACAGTTGCCAAACCAGCTGCGGCGAAGAAACCAGCAGCCAGAAAACCGGCTGTCAAGCCTGCCGCCAAGCCCGCTGCATCGGCGACTCCGGCAACCGGTTCGGCCCCCGCTGCATCAGCCCCGACCGCTGCACCGGCAACACCCGCCAGCCAGTCCTGACAGACAGCTGTAACATCGAAGCCCGGCCTGCCAAGCAGCCCGGGCTTTTTCATATACCCGAACACCTCTCCTGCCAATGCTTCTGGCCGAAGGCCGTGGGAGCGAACTTGTTCGCGAAGGGTCCTGTACATTCCGCGAATATGTATCGCCTGAACCACCGTTTTCGCGAACAAGTTCGCTCCCACAAGGGGTTGCGTTCAGCCTGTCGATGCGTTTTCTTATCGTGCCCGGGTTTACCTGCTCAGATACTCCATCGCCAGCTGTTCGGCTGCCTGCCTTGAGGTGGGCAGCAGGTGTGGGGTCACGAGCATCATGATCTGGTAGACCACCACCCGCACATTACCCTCGCGACCCAGAATGCGTTGGTAATCCAGTGAAAACAGCAGATTCATGGTGATCTGCTCCACCAGCTGCCCCAGCGCCTGGGTTTCGCTGACCAGTTGCCCTTGCGATTTCAGACGGGCCAGCAGTGAGGCGAGGGTTTTCTTGATCGAGTTGAGCAGGTTGCGAATGCCGCGGGCCAGCTTTGGCAGCCGTCCGGCGAGGTTGGACAGGTCTTGAAACAGGAAACGATAGTGCGACAATCGCTCGACAATCAGGTGCAGAAACATCCAGTAGTCTTCGGCCTCAAGCCTGGCATCCGAAGGCGGATCGAGCAGCGGTGCCAGCTCTGCCTGGAACCGCTCGAAAAGACTCAGAATCAACGGCTCCTTGCCATGAAAGTGGTAATACAGATTACCGGGGCTGATACCCATTTCATTGGCGATTTCCAGCGTGGAAACATTCGGCTCGCCCTGCTGGTTGAACAGCGTCAAGGCACATTCAAGGATACGGTCGCGGGTTTTCATCCAGTCTTCTTGTTCACAAGTCAAAGGGCCGGCTTTGCCTGATCGGGCAGGGCGCAATCCAGCGTTTCAGCGCACATGCACATAGGTCCCGGGCGCGGCCTCCATGGGCGGATAAGTAGCGTTGCCCAACCCCATCCTGGTGTCGTGCTCGGCCCCGGAATGCTCCTGAACCCATTTCAGCCAGTTCGGCCACCAGCTGCCGTCATGATGCTGCGCGTCGTAGTACCAGGCGCGCGGGTCGCTGCTCAGCTTGCTGTTCTCGACATAGTTGGCTTTCGGGTTGCCCGGCGGGTTGAGAATGCTCTGCACATGGCCGCTGTTGGACAGCACGAAGCGCCGCTCACCGCCCAATAGCAGCGTAGAACGGTACACTGCGTCCCATGGCGTGATGTGGTCGTTGATGCCAGCGATGCTGAAACTGTCCACCGTGACTTTCTGCAGGTCGATGGGTGTTCCGCAGACCTCCAGGCCGCCCGCATGGCTGAGCGGGTTGTGCTTGAAGAAGTCCAGCAAATCACCGTGCAACGCAGCGGGGAGGCGCGTGGTGTCGTTGTTCCAGTAAAGAATGTCGAACGGCGGTGGCGATTTGCCCAGCAGGTAATTGTTGATCCAGTAAGTCCAGATCAGGTCATTGGGGCGCATCCAGGAAAACACCCGATTCATCTCGCTGCCCTCCAGTACGCCGCGCTGATAGGAGCGGCGCTTTGCAGCTTCAAGGGTTTGCTCGTCGATAAACAGCGTGGCCGGGCTTTCGATCTGGCTGTCCAGCAGGCTGACCATATAGGTTGCGCTGGCCACGCGGCGGGTTTGGCGCTTGGCCTGCAAGTGCCCCAGCAACGCGGCAACGGTCAGACCTCCCGCGCAGGCGCCCACCAGATTGACCTCGCGTGCTGCGCTAATCGCCCGGCAGATATTCATCGCCTGCTCGGTCGCTTCAACATAACTGGACAGCCCCCACTCCCGATGACGGACATCCGGGTTGCGCCAACTGATGACGAAGGTCTGCAGGCCGTTCTTGAGCGCATATTGCACAAAGCTGTTGGTTGGGCTGAGGTCGAAGATGTAGAACTTGTTGATCTGCGGCGGCACGATCAGGACCGGTCGGCTGAACTGCCTTTCGCTCATGGGCCGATACTGGATCAGCTCGAACATTTCGTTGCGAAACACCACCGCACCGGGCGTGGTCGCTACGGTTCGGCCTACCTCAAAAGCGTCCTTGGTGGTCTGGCTGGGCAGCCCGCTGTTGTGCAACAGATCATCGGCCATGTGGCTCAGGCCCTTGATCAGGCTGGTACCACCCGAGTTGAACAGCTCTTTGACGGCCTGCGGGTTGAGCAGCGTATTGGAAGGGGCCAGCGCATCGTTGATCAGTGTGAACAGAAAGTGCGCCCGCGCCCGGTCTTCAGTGGACAGATCGCTGTCATCGATCCACTGCCTGACCTGATGCTGGCAGCTGAGATACACCTGCAAACCCCGGCGATAAAGCGGGTTGAGGCTCCAGGTCGGGTCAGCGAAGCGGGGGTCTTTGGGATTGTGCGGATAGGGTGTTTCGCCCAGCACCACCACCCGCCCCAACTGCTTGCCCAGCGCCAGAGCGTGGCGAGCACTACGAACCGGGTGCCGCAAACCCTGGGCTGCGACGTTACGCAAGGTAGAAAACAGGTCTCGCCCGCGCAGGCCGATGATGGCGCTCTGCGCGTTGATGAAGTTTGTGGGTGCAGCGCTGGCAACCTTCGCCGATTTTTCTTGCATGAGGGCAACACTCCTTCGTCAGGCAACTCATGGGTTGGCGCCAGTCCGCTTGCGAAGGGGCTGGCGTCGTTCTGCGCGGTTGAAACTCCGTTGTGTTGCGCAGTGGGTGACGCTGTTTCTCTCGGGCTGCTCACATTGCCGGGCGTGTTGGCGCTATCAGCGCGTTCTGGGCGGCGTTGGCTGTGGGTGCATGACTGCGCGCTGCCGTTCCTGTTGCAGAAAACCCATGATGATCGGTGCCACGGCTTCGGCGCGCGTGATCAGGAACAAATGCCCGTCATCGATTATGTGTAGCTGGGCATTGGGTATTCGCCAGGCCAACAGGCGCATATTCACCAGCGGAATCAGCGGGTCGTCATCACCGGCCAGAACCAGAGTCGGCTGGTGAACCTTGTGCAGCCAGTGAATGCTGGTCCAGCCCATGCCCGCGAACAATTGCCAGTAATAGCCCAGCTTGCCGGACGAGCGCACCTTGGCAGCATGATTGGCCGCCAGATTGGGATCGCGTCGAAACGCGCCGCCGTAGATCTCCGGTGCAATACGGATCACATGCGACGGCTGAATGTAGCGACGCGGGCTGGCCATCAACCACAGCACGCGAGGCTTGCCCGGCACCATCGCCATGCCTGCCGACGTGGCGGCCAGCACCAGTTTCTTGCAGCGCTCCGGGTAGTCATGAGCGAACTGCTGAGCCAGCGCCCCGCCCCACGAAACACCGATCGCATTGACCTGCCCGTAGTTGAGGTAATCGAGCATGCGCGCTGCGAGCTTGGCCAGTCCCGGAAAGCGATAAGGCCGATTGGGTGTCGACGAACCACCGACCCCCGGCACATCGAAGGCGATGACTTCCAGGTCCGGGTCCAGTGCTTCAACAAACGGGAACACCAGTTCCAGGTTGGCACCGATGCCGTTGAAGATCAGCAGCGGTGTCAGATGGCTCTTGCCTGGGCGCACCGCCGTACGAATAGTGTGTCCGTTCAGGTCGATGGAGCGAAAAACAAACGGTTGCGGCATGCGCTAAGCCCTGTTGATTTAACCGCCGGGAACGCACCCCGGGTTTTTTCAAGACTGACGGGTCTAACGCTCGTGAACATAGGTTCCGGGCGCTGCCTCGGCTGCCGGATAGGCTTTGTTGCCGAGCCCGGCAGGCGCCTTTTTCAACTTGCCCGAGCGCGTGGCCAGCCACTCTTGCCAGTGTAGCCACCAGGAATCGGTGTGCTTGGTAGCGTTTTCCTGCCAGGCCGCCGGATCTGCTGGCAACTCGTCGTGAGTCATGTAACGCGACTTGGGGTTGCCCGGCGGGTTGAGGATGCTCTGGATATGGCCGCTGCTGGACAGTACAAACTCGGTCTTGCCTCCAAACAGCCGTGCTGATTTGTAGCAGGACGCCCATGGCGTGATGTGGTCATTGGTGCCGGCCAGGCAGAACACATCGGCCGTGACCTGTTTGAGGTCGATCGGCGTGCCGCAGACTTCCAGCGCGTTGGCGCGGGTCAGCGGGTTGTTCTTGAACATTTCGATCAGGTCGCCGTGAAAGGCGGCGGGCAGGCGTGTGGTGTCGTTGTTCCAGAACAGAATGTCGAAGACTGGCGGCTCGTTGCCCAGCAGGTAATTGTTGACCCAGTAATTCCAGATCAGGTCGTTAGGGCGCATCCAGGCAAACACCTTGGCCATGTCACGACCTTCCAGCACACCCGCCTGATAGGAATGACGCTTGGCAGTTTCCAGGGTCTGCTCGTCGACGAACAGCGCGACCTCGGTATCCAGCGTGGTATCGAGCACGCTGACCAGCAGGGTCATGGCGTTGACTTTCTTTTCGCCCAGGGCTGCGTAGTGGCCCAGCAGCGCTGTGCAGGTAATGCCACCGGAACAGGCGCCCAGCATGTTGAGGTCTTTGCTGCCGGTGATCGCCAGTACCACATCGACCGCTTCCTTGAGCGCTTCGATGTAGGTCGACAGCCCCCATTCGCGTTGTGCCTTGGTCGGGTTGCGCCAACTGATGATGAAGGTCTGCACGTTACTGCGCAGGCAGAAGCGCGCCAGGCTTTTTTCCGGGCTCAGGTCGAAGACATAAAATTTGTTGATCTGCGGCGGGATCACCAGCAGCGGTCGCTCGTGAACCTGCTCGGTAATCGGCTTGTACTGGATCAGTTCCAGTACGTCATTGCGAAACACCACGGCCCCCTCGGAGGTGCCCAGGTTCTTGCCAACCTCGAACGCGTCCATGTTGACCTGGCTCGGCATTCCGCCGTTGTTCACCAGGTCCTTGGCCAAGTGCGACAGGCCATCGAGCAGGCTTTTACCACCGGTTTCAAAGAAGCGTTTCACGGCGGCCGGGTTGGCGGCAGAGTTGGTCGGTGACATGGCCTCGGTCATGAGGTTGATCACAAAGTGCGCGCGACTGATGTCTTGCGGGGTGAGATCACTGCCACCGATCCAGTCATGCAGTTCCTTGCGCCAGGCGAGGTAAGTCTGCAGGTAACGGCGATACAGCGGGTTCTGGCTCCAGGCCGGATCAGCGAAGCGGCGGTCTTCCGGTGTTGGCTGCAAGGCAGATTTGCCGAAGATCACGTTGCCGAGTTCGACGCTCAGGTGTGCGACGTGCTTGATGCTGTGGATCGGTTGCTTGAAAGCCTGACGCAAAACCATCCGCGCGGTGCTCAGTAAATCCTTGCGCCGCAGGCCAACGACCGGGTTGAGGCCCAGGGTGTGCTCGGAAGCCTGGCGCTGCAGGTCATCGTCTTTCGCGTTACTCATCTACGACGCTCCATTGTCTTGATGCGAACACTGACATTCCTTGCCCGTGAACCAGTGACACAGGCGGTTAGCCAGCACTACTGCTCGTGTAACTCATGCCTTGCAGGCTGTTTCTCGCATCGACTTCGATGCAGGGAACTTGCCAAGGTTATTGGTTACGCGAGATTTCAAAAAATCGCAAGCAGCGTCAGCCACTCATTGGCCGCTGCGCGGAACATTGAAACAAAAACGATTAGAAAGCGCGTCCTAAAACGGCGAGCGGTGAGGCTGCACGGGTTTGAATGTTCTGTGCGGATCGCGCGGGCGGCAGGGGTCAGAGCATCAGCTTGATGACTTGCTCGGAGGGATCGCGGGATTTGCCGGCTTTTTTCAGCTCTTGCAGATAGTCCTCCCACAGGGACTCCTGGCGTCTTGCCAGTTCGTACAGGTACTCCCAGGTGAACAGTCCTGAGTCGTGGCCATCATCAAAGGTCAATTTCAGTGCATATTGCCCAGCCGGCTCGACCTTGCTCAGACCGACGCCCAGTTTGCCGAATTGCAGGATCGGCCTGCCATGGCCCTGAACCTCGGCAGAAGGGGAATGCACCCGCAGAAATTCGGCGGGCAGATGATATTCCTCATCCGGCGCGTACTTAAGCGTCAGGGTTTTGGAAGCTTTGTGCAGCTGGATGGCGGTGGGGAGCATTGAAAGCAGCCTCAAGGAAGAGCAGCTACAAGCTACAGGCAGAAGCAAAAAAGCTGCAAGAGTGGAGAACCTCTTGCAGCTTGTAGCTAACCATTTGCAGCTTTAAAGGATATACCGCGAGAGGTCTTCGTTTTCGGCCAGATCGCCCAAGTGGCTGTTGACGTATTCTGCATCGATTTCAATCGGTGCTGCGTCAGGGCTGATAGCCAGATCGCCAGCGCTGAACGAGACTTCCTCAAGCAGACGCTCAAGCAGCGTGTGCAAGCGACGGGCACCGATGTTCTCGGTTTTCTCGTTGACCTGCCAGGCAATCTCGGCAAGACGCTTGATGCCTTCAGGCTTGAACTCGATCTTCAGGCCTTCGGTCTTGAGCAGTTCACGATACTGTTCGGTCAACGACGCATGTGGCTCGCTGAGAATGCGTTCGAAGTCCTGCGGCGACAGCGCCTTGAGTTCAACGCGGATCGGCAGACGGCCTTGCAGCTCGGGCACCAGATCACTTGGCTTGCTCAAATGGAACGCGCCAGATGCAATGAACAGGATGTGGTCAGTCTTGACCATGCCCAGTTTGGTATTCACGGTGCAGCCTTCGATCAGCGGCAGCAGGTCGCGCTGTACGCCTTCGCGGGACACATCGACACCGCCCGAATTACCGCGCTTGGCAACCTTGTCGATTTCGTCGATGAACACAATGCCGTGTTGCTCGACCGCTTCCAGCGCCTTGGCCTTCAACTCTTCGTCATTGACCAGACGGCCCGCTTCTTCTTCGCGTACCAGCTTGAGCGCGTCCTTGACCTTGAGTTTGCGGCTCTTGGTCTTGCCTTTGCCCATGTTGGCAAACAGGCTCTGCAGCTGATTGGTCATTTCTTCCATGCCGGGCGGCGCGGAGATATCGACACCTACGGCTTCGTTGATCTCGATCTCGATTTCCTTGTCGTCCAGCTGGCCTTCGCGCAAACGCTTGCGGAACAGCTGGCGGGTGTTGGAATCGTTGCTCTGCGCCGGGTCTTCGTTGAAACCGACACGGGCAGGCGGCAACAGAGCATCAAGAATACGGTCTTCGGCCGCATCTTCGGCGCGATGGCGAACCTTGATGATTTCCTGTTCACGCAGAAGCTTGATCGCCGCATCGGCCAGGTCGCGGATGATCGACTCTACATCGCGGCCTACGTAGCCCACTTCAGTGAACTTGGTCGCTTCAACCTTGATGAACGGTGCATTGGCGAGCTTGGCCAGACGACGGGCGATTTCGGTCTTGCCGACACCGGTCGGGCCGATCATCAGAATGTTCTTGGGCGTCACTTCAACGCGCAGCTCTTCGGGCAGCTGCATGCGGCGCCAGCGATTGCGCAGGGCAATGGCGACGGCGCGCTTGGCATCGTCCTGGCCGATGATATGGCGGTTAAGTTCGTGGACGATTTCGCGGGGAGTCATGGACATGGTAATTCACGGTCCTCTGGTACGGTCAAGCCGAAGGGGCCGCAGACTGTGCGGCCCGGCAAGGGCTTAGCCAACGAGGTCCTGCTCCTCAATGGTGATGTTGTGGTTGGTGAACACGCAAATGTCGCCAGCGATATGCAACGAGGTCTCGGCGATTTCACGTGCCGACAGGTCGGTCTTGAGCAGCAGGGCGCGTGCGGCGGCCTGAGCGAATGCGCCGCCGGAGCCCATGGCAATCAGGCCGTCCTCGGGCTCGACCACATCGCCGTTGCCGGTGATGATCAGTGAGGCGTCCTTGTTGGCGACTGCCAGCATTGCTTCAAGACGGCTCAGCGAGCGATCGGTACGCCAGTCCTTGGCCAGTTCGACAGCTGCACGAACCAGATGCCCCTGGTGTTTTTCCAGTTGGGCTTCGAAGCGTTCGAACAGCGTGAATGCATCGGCGGTCGCGCCAGCGAAGCCGGCGATCACTTCACCGTGATACAGGCGGCGTACCTTTTTGGCGTTGCCTTTCATGACGGTGTTGCCCAGAGAAACCTGGCCGTCGCCAGCCATGACGACTTTACCGTGGCGGCGCACTGAAACGATGGTGGTCAAGGGAGAGTCTCCACACTGCGGGGCGAAAATGCCCTGATGCAAACTCATATGGGGGTGTGGACGAGTATTTCAACCTTGAGGATAAACAGCGGGGATAACTGGCAGCTGACTGCCGGAGGCATAAATCTCCGGCAGTTGTAACGGCCTCTTCGTGAGCAAGCTCACTCCCACCTATAGCGCAGAGCGCTTTGCGCGCTCTGTTTCAGCTAGCGGCTCTGGCGCTGTTGCAACAACAGGTTACTAAATCCACCGCTTGCCAGTTGTTTCTGGGCGGTGGTCAGTTGTTCGCGGTTGCTGAACGGGCCGACCAGTACGCGGTACCAGGTTTCATCCTTCACAGTGCCTGACTCGACGGTAGACGTCTGGCCCAGCAGGATGATCTGCGCGCGGACTTTCTCGGCGTCAGCCTGTTTGCGGAACGAGCCCGCCTGCAGGAAGAACGTCGTCACCGCTGCCGGCTTGGTCGTGGCAACCGGTGGTGCTGGCGGAGGCGTCAGGCCGCTGAGTGCTGCCTGGGCGCGTGCCGTGTCGATCTTGGCAGCCTGTTCCGGCGAGACCGGTGCGGTCGGTGCCACAGGCGGCGGGGTCTTCTCCGGCACGGCTTCGTTCGGCACGATTACTTCCGATTCCGGCAGCAATGTGTAGAAGTCGTACTTCGGCTTGACCGGAGCCGTTGGGCTCGGTGGTGTTTTATTCGCCTCGGCGATCTTCGCGGCCTTGGCGTCCGCCTTGACCCGTTTGACGTCTTCGCCGCCCGGTTCAAGCTTCATCAGAAAGACCACGAACGCGCCCACGGTCAAGCCAATCGCCAGCCACAACCATCCTGGAATCGGCTTCTTCGCGGGTGCCTGATAACGGCTGGCGCCCCGCTTGGGTGCCGGTTTCTTCTTCGCAACTGCCAACTTACATACGCTCCAGAGTTTCCAGACCCAACAGGTCCAGGCCTTGCTTGAGGGTGCGGCCGGTCAGGGCAGCCAGACGCAGACGGCTTTGCTGCTGATCGGGATTTTCCGCACCAAGGATCGGGCAGTTTTCGTAAAAGCTCGAAAACAGACCCGCAAGGTCATACAGGTAAGCACAAAGTACGTGCGGTGTGCCTTTTTCTGCGACGTTATTCAGTGTTTCAGTGAACTGCGCCAGACGTGCAGCCAGTTCCAGCTCTTGCGACGCGTTCAGGACAATCTGCCCCTTGCTGGCGTCGAACGGCGTGCCCAGCTTGCGGAATACACCGGCCACACGGGTGTAGGCGTAGAGCAGATAAGGCGCGGTATTGCCTTCGAAGCTCAGCATCTGATCGAAGTTGAAGCTGTAATCGCTGGCGCGGTGCTTGGACAGGTCAGCGTATTTCACCGCGCTGATGCCCACGGCCTTGGCGATACTGCGCAGCTCGGCCTCGGCGACTTCCGGGTTCTTTTCCTTCACCAGCGTGTAGGCACGTTCTTCGGCTTCATCGAGCAGGTCGATGAGTTTGACCGTGCCGCCGTCGCGGGTCTTGAACGGGCGGCCATCGGCGCCGTTCATGGTGCCGAAACCCATGTGTTCCAGCTGCATGCCGTCGTGGACGAAACCGGCGCGGCGAGCGACTTCGAACACTTGCTGGAAGTGCAGGGCCTGACGCTGGTCGACGAAATACAGCACGCGGTCGGCCTTGAGCACCTTGCTGCGGTAGCGGATGGCGGCCAGATCGGTGGTGGCGTACAGGTAGCCGCCACCGGCCTTCTGCACGATCACCGGCAGAGGCGTGTCATCGGCGGTGCGGAATTCTTCGAGGAACACACATTGCGCGCCGTTACTCTCGACCAGCAGGCCAGTGGCTTTCAGGTCGTTGACCACATTGGCCAGGTCATCGTTGTAGGCACTTTCGCCCATCACGTCTGCAGGGGTCAGCTTGACGTTGAGGCGTTCGTAGGTTTCCTGGCAGTGCGACAGCGAGATGTCCTTGAAGCGTGTCCACAGGGCCAGACACTCGGCATCGCCTGCCTGCAACTTGACCACCAGGCCACGCGCCCGCTCGGCGAACTCTTCGGATTCATCAAAGCGCTGCTTGGCGGCGCGGTAGAAGTTTTCCAGGTCGGACAGCTCGTCGCTGGTCGCTGGCTTTTCCTGCAGATAGGCCAGCAGCATGCCGAACTGGGTGCCCCAGTCGCCCACATGGTTCTGGCGAATGACTGTGTCGCCCAAAAACGTCAGAACGTTCGCCACGCCGTCGCCAATAATGGTCGAGCGCAAATGGCCAACGTGCATTTCCTTGGCCAGGTTGGGTGCCGAAAGGTCGACCACCACACGCTGCCCGGCACCCGCCTTGCGTACCGACAACTGCGGGTCGGCCAAGGCTGCGTCGAGGCGCGAAGCCAGTGCGGCAGTGTTCTGGAAGAAGTTCAGGAAGCCCGGACCGGCAATTTCGACCTTGCTGACCTGCTCGTCGGCAGGCAGGGCGGCGATCAGTTTTTCAGCCAGATCGCGCGGTTTCATGCCGGCAGGCTTGGCGAGCATCATCGCGATATTGCTGGCGAAATCGCCGTGAGTCTTGTCACGGGCGTTTTCCACCTGGATCGCCGGCGTCAGCCCTTCTGGCAAGACGCCCTCGGTGACGAGACGGGTCAGGGCTTGTTGAATCAGCTGGCGAATGGTGTCTTTCATTGTGCTCTCTTCGACCGCAAGCGCGGTGGCGCTTCGATGCGCGGGTGGAAAAACTCCGCATTATCCGTTGCTCAAGCCTGCTTGCCAACGGCGTGACTTAATAAAGATCCACCGGGTCCACATCCAGCGACCATCTGACCTGTCGTCCGCTGGGCATTTGCTCCAGCGCGAGCAACCAGGTGGCAAGTAATTTGTGCAGTGGCGCGCGTGCGCTGGACTGCACCAGCAGTTGCGCACGATAACGCCCGGCGCGGCGTTCCATTGGTGCCGGAACCGGGCCCAGCAGCTCGATGCCGCCCAGGCCCATTTGCGCAACCAGTTGCTCGGCGTCACTGCAGGCCTGATCGAGAAAGGCTTCGGCCTGCCCCGGCTTGTGTGCTTCGGCGCGCAGCAGGGCGAGGTGCGAAAACGGTGGCAAACCAGCCGAGCGGCGCTCGCTCAAGGCCTGCTCGGCAAAGGCGAAATAACCCTGCTCGGTCAGCTGGATCAGCAGCGGGTGTTCGGCCAGATGAGTCTGGATGATCACCTTGCCCGGCTCTTCGGCGCGGCCGGCACGCCCTGCAACCTGCACGATCAACTGCGCCATGCGCTCGCTGGCTCGGAAGTCACCGGAAAACAGCCCGCCGTCGGCATCCAGAATCGACACCAGCGTTACCCGTGGGAAGTGATGCCCTTTGGCGAGCATTTGCGTACCCACCAAAATGCACGGCTGGCCGCGCTGGATGGTCGCGAATAACTGATTCATGGCGTCCTTGCGCGAGGTGCTGTCGCGATCCACGCGCAGCACGGGGTAGTCCGGAAACAGAATCGCCAGGCGCTCTTCGGCACGTTCGGTGCCCGCGCCGACCGGGCGCAAATCCACCTTGCCGCAGGACGGACACTGGCGCGGTACACGTTCGACATACCCGCAGTGATGGCAGCGCAGCTCGCCCGAGCGCTGGTGCACGGTCATGCGCGCATCACAGCGCTGGCAGCCAGACATCCAGCCGCAGTCGTGGCACAGCAAGGTGGGTGCGAAGCCGCGACGGTTAAGGAAGACCAGCACCTGCTGACCTGCCGCGAGCGTCTGGCCGATGGCCTGTTGCATGGGGCCGGAAATGCCGCTGTCCAGTGGCCTGCTCTTGACGTCCAGGCGCATGAAACGCGGCTGTTGCGCACCGCCTGCGCGCTGGTTCAGGCGTAGCAGGCCGTAGCGTCCGGTGTAGGCGTTGTGCAGGCTTTCCAGCGAAGGCGTGGCCGAGCCGAGGACAATCGGGATGTTTTCCTGACGGGCTCGCACCAGTGCCAGGTCGCGGGCGTGGTAGCGCAGACCTTCCTGCTGTTTATAGGAGCCGTCGTGTTCTTCGTCGATGATGATCAGGCCGGGGTTCTTCATCGGCGTGAACAGTGCCGAGCGCGTGCCGATAATAATGTCGGCTTCGCCATCGCGAGCCGCCAGCCAGGCATCCAGTCGTTCGCGGTCGTTGACTGCCGAATGCAGCAGCGCGATGCGGGCATTGAAGCGCTGTTCGAAACGCGCCAGGGTTTGTGGTCCCAGGTTGATTTCCGGAATCAGCACCAGCGCCTGTTTGCCGGCCTCAAGCGTTTCGCGGATCAGTTGCAGATAGACTTCAGTCTTGCCGCTGCCGGTGACGCCAGCCAGCAAAAACGCATGAAAACTGTCGAACCCGGCACGGATCGCTTCGTAAGCAGCGCGCTGCTCGGTGTTGAGCGGCAGTTCAGGCTGGGCCAGCCAGTGTTCATGGCGTGCGCTGGGTGCGTGGCTGCGAACCTCGACATACACCAGCTCCTTGGCCAGCAGCAGGTTGAGGCTGTCTTTATTAAGCATCAGCTTGCTCAGCAACTGATGCGCCACGCCATGCGGATGCTGGGCGAGGGTGGTCAGCGCTTCGCGTTGCTTGGGCGCTCGCGCGATGCGCGGGTCGCCGACGCTGGCGCCCGGTGCAACGTGCCAGAAGCGTTCCTGGCGACTTTCGGCCAGTTCGCCCTGACGCAACAGCACCGGCAAGGCCCAGCTCAGCGTGTCGCCCAGGCTGTGCTGATAATACTGCGAGGTCCACAGACACAGCTTGAACAGCGCGGGCGGCAATGGCGCTTCGCTGTCGAGCAGGGCAATGGCCGGTTTGAGCTTGTCGGCAGGCACTTCGCTGTGATCGACCACTTCCACCAGAATGCCGATCATTTCCCGTCGCCCGAACGGCACCCGCAGACGCATGCCCGGCTGCAAGGCGCTGCGCGACACGCCCGCAGGAGCGCGGTAGTCGAACAGGCGGCGAAGCGGCGAGGGCAGGGCAAGGCGCAGGATGGCGTCGGGCACGCGGTGTTTCCCTGTGATGATGAGTGATGACGGAGGCGCGATCTTAGCAGACGACCGGTGTGAAGGTTCGCTTGCGTCGTTGCAATTGTCTGGTACTATCCGCAGCCTATTTCCGTGCGGTATTCAACAATAGTGTTGGATGGCGGCGCGTTAGACCGAGGAAGTACCGATGAAAGCTGATATCCATCCAGTTTACGAAGCCATTGACGCGACCTGCAGCTGCGGCAATGTCATCAAGACCCGTTCCACCCTGGCCGCTCCGCTGAGCCTGGACGTGTGCAACGAGTGCCACCCGTTCTACACCGGCAAGCAGAAGACGCTTGACGTTGGCGGCCGTGTCGACAAGTTCAAATCCCGTTTCGGTGCGTTCGGCGCTACCAAAGCGAAGTAAGACTGGCTGCCCCATGGGCATCTCCAGGCTGCTTGAAAAGGCGCTCCTTGTGGGCGTCTTTTTTATGCCCGCGATTTGGGTGTCCGGCGCGCAGGCCTTCTGCCCGACACCTGCCTCGTTGCCGGTTGCGCAGGTGCAGCGCGTGGTCGATGGCGACACGCTGCGCCTGAGCGATGGCCGCAGCGTGCGGATGATCGGGCTCAACACGCCTGAAACCGGCAAGAAAGGCCAGTCTGCCGAGCCGTTTGCCGAGGTTGCGAAAAGACGCTTGCAGGCGCTGGTGGATGAAAGCGGCGGTCAGGTCGGTTTGCGTGTCGGCCAGCAGGGCAAGGACCATTACGGTCGGACTCTGGCCAACGTTTACGATCGCAAGGGTGCAAACCTTGAGGCGCAGTTGCTCAGCGAAGGGTTGGGGTATCTGGTGGCCGTTGCGCCCAACGTTGCGCTGGTCGATTGCCAGCAAGTTGCCGAACGTGCAGCGCGGCAGGCGCAATTGGGTGTGTGGCGCGACTCGCCGGTTCAGCCCTCGACCAGGCTGAGCAAAAGCGGCTTTGCGATAGTGTCCGGTCAGGTCAAAAGCGTGCAGCGCAATCGCGGCGGTATCTGGATCGAGTTGCCAGGCTCGCTGGTCCTGCGCGTTGCCCCGGCTAACGTGAACTCATTCGACACGGCCATGCTGGAACGCCTCAAGGGCCAGCAAGTCGAGGCGCGCGGCTGGGTGGTCGATCGGTCCCGGCGCGGTGCTCTGAAATCAGGGCAGGCACGCTGGCTGCTGCCACTGACCCACCCTGCGATGCTGAGCCCTTCAGGTCGCTAGAAACTGCCTTCTGGCCAGTTGTCTGGCGATGGGTGACCGTGTGTTCACGTTTCAGGTATCTAAGCGTAAAGTCTAATCCTGTGCCTATTGACAGCAGTGACTGGTCAGTCTTGTTAGGACTATGCATCTTGCGTATCCTCGGCGGTCCGTCTGTCCCACAGTAAAAAAAGCGGAATCCAATACATGTCAGATTTGAAAACTGCCGCGCTCGAATACCATGCCAATCCTCGTCCGGGGAAGCTGAGCGTCGAACTCACCAAGCCGACTGCAACCGCTCGTGACCTGGCTCTGGCCTACAGCCCTGGCGTTGCTGAACCCGTGCGTGAAATTGCCCGTGACCCCGAGCTGGCTTACAAGTACACCGGCAAAGGCAACCTGGTAGCAGTTATTTCCGATGGCACCGCGATTCTCGGCCTCGGCGATCTGGGCCCATTGGCCTCCAAACCGGTCATGGAAGGTAAAGGGGTTCTGTTCAAGCGCTTCGCCGGTATCGACGTTTTCGATATCGAAGTCGATTCCGAAAGCCCGCAAGCGTTCATCGACACCGTAAAGCGTATCTCCATCACCTTCGGTGGCATCAACCTGGAAGACATCAAGGCGCCTGAGTGCTTTGAAATCGAGAAAGCGCTGATCGAACAGTGCGACATCCCGGTTTTCCACGATGACCAGCACGGCACCGCTATCGTGACTGCTGCCGGTATGATCAACGCATTGGAAATTGTCGGTAAAACCCTCGATTCCGCGAAGATCGTCTGCCTGGGCGCTGGCGCTGCAGCCATCTCCTGCATGAAGCTGCTGGTGAGCATGGGCGCGAAGATCGAAAACATCTTCATGGTTGACCGTACCGGTGTCATTCACTCTGGCCGTACCGACCTGAACCAGTACAAGGCTGTGTTCGCTCACGCGACCGAGAAGCGCTCGCTGACCGACGCACTGGATGGTGCTGACGTGTTCGTGGGCCTGTCAGGTCCTAACCTGCTGAGCGCTGAAAACCTCAAGCTGATGGCCAAGGACCCGATCGTGTTCGCCTGCTCGAACCCGGACCCGGAAATCTCCCCGGAGCTGGCTCACGCCACCCGTAGCGATGTGATCATGGCGACCGGCCGTTCGGACTACCCGAACCAGGTCAACAACGTTTTGGGCTTCCCTTTCATCTTCCGTGGTGCTCTGGACGTTCGCGCCAAGCGTATCAACGAAGAAATGAAGATCGCTGCAGCCAACGCCCTGCGCGAACTGGCCAAACTGCCTGTTCCTCAGGAAGTCAGCGATGCCTACGGCGGTATCAAACTGGAATTCGGTCGTGAGTACATCATCCCGAAACCAATGGACACCCGCCTGCTGGGCCTGATCGCCGACGCAGTTGCCAAGGCAGCCATCGAGAGCGGTGTTGCCACCCTGCCGTATCCGAAGCACTACCCGCTGACCAGCGTGGATGATGTGTTCAAGGGCTGATCCTTGACGCAATAAAAAACCCCTGCAGCGATGCAGGGGTTTTTTTATGCCTGGAATTGAGATCATCGTTCCTCACGCTCCAGCGTGGGCATGCCTTGGGTGACGCTCTGCGTCACAAATCTGCGCGGCACCGCTGAATCA
>NZ_JAWHOO010000002.1:228830-337463 GCF_032586855.1 Pseudomonas syringae group sp. J254-4
GGGATAGTTGGGATTATCGTTCCTCACGCTCCAGCGTGGGCATGCCTTGGGTGACGCTCTGCGTCACAAATCTGCGCAGCGCCGCTGAATCAAAAGAGGACGCGGAGCGTCCAGAACGGCATGCGACGCGGAGCGTCGCACGATAGTTGGGATTAACGGGATAGTTGGGATTATCGTTCCTCACGCTCCAGCGTGGGCATGCCTTGGGTGACGCTCTGCGTCACAAATCTGCGCGGCACCGCTGAATCAAAAGAAGACGCGGAGCGTCCAGAACGGCATGCGACGCAGAGCGTCGCACGATAGTTGGGATTAACAGGATAGTTGGGATCATCGTTCCTCACGCTCCAGCGTGGGAATGCCTTGGGTGACGCTCTGCGTCACAAATCTGCGCGGCACCGCTGAATCAAAGGAGTACGCGGAGCGTCCAGAGCGGCATGCGACGCGGAGCGTCGCACGATAGTTGGGATTAACAGGATAGTTGGGATTATCGTTCCTCACGCTCCAGCGTGGGAATGCCTTGGGTGACGCTCTGCGTCACAAAATCTGCGCTGCACCGCTGAATCAAAAGAGGACGCGGAGCGTCCAGAACGGCATGCGACGCGGAGCGTCGCACGATAGTTGAGATTAACGGGATAGTTGGGATTATCGTTCCTCACGCTCCAGCGTGGGAATGCCTTGGGTGACGCTCTGCGTCACAAATCTGCGCAGCGCCGCTGAATCAAGAGCGGACGTGTAGCGTCCAGAACGGCATGCGACGCGGAGCGTCGCACGATAGTTGGGATTAACGGGATAGTTGGGATTATCGTTCCTCACTCCAGCGTGGGCATGCCTTGGGTGACGCTCCGCGTCACAAATCTGCGCCGCACCGCTGAATCAAAAGAGGACGCGGAGCGTCCAGAACGGCATGCGACGCGGAGCGTCGCACGATAGTTGAAATGATCGTTCTTCACGGTCCATGTGACGCACTGCGTCACCTACCTGCGCAGTGCTATCAGAACAAGTCGATCGGTGCTGACTCATCCGCTGGCAACGGGCTGCCCGGTGCGCTGCTGCCGCCCAGTTCGTTGACGCTTGGCGGTGTGTCTTCGCTTTTGAACAGTTCGAAGAACGCGTTCGGCGTGCTGGGCGTGGCAGCGCGGCCGCTCAGTGGGTCTACTCGCAGGCTGAGGATGCCCGGCGGTTCTGCCTGCTGATGCGGTGGCTTGTCCTTGAGTGCAGCGCTCATGTAGTCCATCCAGATCGGCAGGGAGACCGTACCGCCAAATTCATGACGACCAAGGCTTTCAGGCTGATCGAAGCCGCTCCAGACAGTTGTCACATAGTCCGCGTTGTAACCGGAGAACCACGCATCCTTGGAATCGTTGGTGGTACCGGTCTTGCCGGCGATATCCGGCCTGTTCATGGACAGAGCGCGCCGCCCGGTGCCGCGCTTGATTACGTCCTGCAGCATGCTGTTCAGAATGTAGGTCGTGCGGCCATCCACAACGCGCTCTGCAACGGCGGGCGCTTGCGGCTGGGCCGGTGTCCCTGGTGGGCCTGCGATCACGCTCGGGCTGTCATGCACGGCAAAGGTCGATGTGTTGGGCGCAGTATTGACGTCGTTGGCCGGAACGCTTGGCGGATTGGCCACAAACAGGGTCTGCCCGTCACGGTTCTCGATGGTCTGGATCAGATAAGGACTGACCTTGTAACCGCCATTGGCAAAGGTGGCCCAGCCGGTGGCGATTTCCATCGGGGTCAATGTAGCCGTGCCCAGTGCCAGCGACAGGTTGCGCGGCAAGTCTTGCTTGGAGAAGCCAAAGCGGGTGATGTAGTCGATGGTGCTGTCGATACCGAGGGCCTGGAGCAGGCGGATCGATACCAGGTTGCGAGACTTGTACAGCGCCTCGCGCAGGCGGATCGGCCCAAGGAAGGTGTTGGTGTCATTTTTCGGACGCCATACCTTGTCCAGATACTCGTCGACGAACACGATAGGTGCGTCGTTCACCAGACTGGAGGCGGTGTAGCCGTTATCCAGTGCAGCGCTGTAGATGAACGGTTTGAAGCTGGAGCCCGGCTGACGCTTGGCCTGCATGGCGCGGTTGTAGTTGCTCTGCTCGAAAGCGAAGCCGCCGACCAGTGCACGAATGGCACCGTTTTGCGGGTCAAGCGAGACCAGAGCGCTCTGCGCGACGGGAATTTGACTGAATTTCAGCGAGCCGTCGTCCTGGCGCAGCAGACGAACGAGGTCGCCCACCTTCGCAACATCGCCTGGCTGCTTCGGATTCGCCCCCAGACTGTTGGTATTCAGGTAAGGCCGCGCCCACTTCATGGTGGCCCAGTCGACGGTTTCTTCTTTCTCGCCGTTGCGGGTCAGAACGCGCAAGCCGGTCTTGTCGACCTGGGTCACGATGCCGGGTTCGAGGCCATTGATCATGCGCTGTTTGGTCAGTTCCTGTACCCAGTTGGCGCGGGTCATGCCCGGGAAGCGGCTTTCCGGGCCGCGATAGCCGTGGCGCTGGTCGTAATCGATCAGGCCCTGCTGGATGGACTTGTTGGCGTGTTCCTGAAGGTCGCTCGGCACCGTGGTAGTAACGCGGAAGCCCTCTGTGTAGGCCTCGCTGCCGTAACGGCCGACCATTTCGGCGCGTGCCATTTCAGCAATGTACGGCGCGTTCACTTCCGGCGTTGGCACGTGATAACTGGCGTTGAGCGGTTCGTTCAAGGCTGTCTGGTAAGCGGTCTGGTCAATCTTGCCCAGGCGGTACATGCGGCCGAGGATCCAGTCGCGACGTTCCTTGGCGCGGGTCGGGTTGGCCAGCGGGTTGAAGCGTGACGGCGCCTTGGGCAGACCGGCAATCATGGCCATTTGCGCAAGGCTTACATCGCGAATCGATTTGCCATAGTAGACTTGCGCCGCGGCTTCGATTCCGTAGGCGCGGTTACCCAGATAAATCTTGTTGACGTACAGCTCGAGAATCTCGTCTTTGGTAAGTTGGCGCTCGATTTGCAAGGCCAACAGAATCTCGGTGGTTTTGCGTGAAAAGCTTCTTTCGCTGGTCAGGAAGAAGTTTTTCGCGACCTGCATGGTGATGGTACTGCCGCCTGACTGAATATGGCCGCTTTTTACCAGTTGTGTGGCAGCGCGCATCAGGCTGCTCGGGTCGACGCCGTAGTGATTGGCAAAGTTATCGTCTTCGGCCGATAGCAGGGCGTTGATGAAATTGGGTGGAATTTCCGCGAAGCGAATCGGCGTGCGGCGCATCTCGCCAAACTCGGCAATCAGCTTGCCGTCGCTGCTGAATACGCGCAGGGGGATTTGCAGTTGAATGCTTCGCAGCGCTTCAACCGATGGCAGGGTCGGGCTCAGGTAGAGAAACGCGCCACTCAGGCCAAGCAACAGCGAGCAGAATACCGCGACGAGGGACCACCAGAAAAACTTCAGCAGGCGTATCAAGGCTTTTGGATTTCCAGAAAAAATAATGGGTTGAGCGCAGGCATTTACAAATGAACACGCCTTGAAGCTTTCTTAAATGAAAAAATCGCTGGGCATTATAAGCATTTTTCGTCCACGAGCGTGATTTGCGCTACTGTCAAGGCTGTCGACAGTGACGTTGGCCCGAAATAACTCCGTAAGTGGCGGAAACTCATAGGAATCAGGTTGTGTTCGAACTCTTCAGTAAGAAGGCCAACACCCTTCTAGGGATCGATATTAGCTCCACCTCGGTAAAACTCCTGGAATTGAGTCGTTCCGGCACTCGTTACAAGGTCGAGTCTTACGCAGTCGAGCCGTTGCCGGCCAACGCTGTCGTCGAAAAGAATATTGCCGAGCTCGAAGGGGTTGGCCAGGCGCTGTCTCGCGTGCTCGCCAAGGCCAAGACCAGCGTCAAGATCGTGGCGGTCGCCGTAGCCGGTTCCGCCGTGATCACCAAGACGATTGAAATGGACGCCGGTCTTTCCGACGACGACATGGAAAACCAGCTCAAGCTTGAAGCTGACCAGTACATCCCTTATCCGCTGGAAGAAGTCGCCATCGATTTCGAAGTGCAGGGCTATTCGGTGCGCAATCCCGAACGCGTCGAGGTATTGCTGGCTGCCTGCCGCAAAGAGAACGTCGAAGTGCGCGAGGCAGCGCTGGCGCTGGCCGGGCTGACCGCGCGCGTGGTGGACGTCGAAGCCTACGCCCTTGAACGCTCGTTCGGCCTGCTGGCTGCGCAACTGGGTAACGGTCATGACGAGCTTACCGTAGCGGTGGTCGATATCGGTGCCACCATGACCACCCTCAGCGTGCTGCATCATGGCCGGATTATCTATACCCGCGAGCAGCTGTTTGGTGGCCGCCAGCTGACTGACGAAATCCAGCGCCGCTATGGGCTTTCCATGGAGGAGGCCGGGCTTGCCAAGAAGCAGGGCGGGTTGCCCGACGACTATGTCAGCGAGGTGCTGGACCCCTTCAAGGATGCGTTGGTGCAGCAGGTCTCCCGTTCTTTGCAGTTCTTCTTTGCGGCCGGTCAATACAACTCCGTGGATCACATCATGCTGGCAGGCGGCACGGCTTCGATTTCAGGGCTGGAGCATTTGATTCAACGACGCATTGGCACCCCGACGATGGTCGCTAACCCGTTTGCCGACATGGCCCTGAGCTCCAAGGTCAATGCCGGGGCGCTGGCCAGTGACGCTCCCGCGTTGATGATCGCGTGCGGTCTGGCGTTGAGGAGCTTCGACTGATGGCGCGGATCAACTTATTACCGTGGCGCGAAGAGCTTCGCGAAGAACGTAAAAAGCGCTTCCTGACCGCGCTGGTCGGCGTATTGGTGGTGTCAGTCGGTATTCTGTTTCTGATTGATCGTTACGTCAGCAATGCCATAGAGCATCAGATGGCGCGCAACGCGTTTGTGCAGACGCAGATCGCTCAGCTCGATATACGCATCAAGGAGATCAGCGACCTGAAGGCGCGTCGTAAACAGTTACTTGAGCGCATGAAGATCATTCAGGACCTGCAAGGCAACCGCCCGATCACAGGGCGTGTATTCGATCAACTGGCGCGCACTCTTCCGGATGGCGTTTATTTCTCGCAGGTCAAAATGACCGACAAGCTGATTGCCATCAGTGGCGCTGCCGAATCGAACAACCGGGTTTCCGACCTGATGCGCAACCTTGAAGCCTCTGACTGGCTGGAAGCGCCGAGCCTGACCGAAGTGAAGGCCACGACTGCAGGGGCCGTGGATCAGGCCAACGTCTTTCAGTTGACAGTGCGTCAGACCCAGCCGCCGGTTGCCGCGGCTGCACCCGCTGCAACTACGCCTGCTACAGGAGCCAAGCCATGAATATGTCTGAATGGCTGGAAGGGCTTCGCAAGGTTGACCTGAGCGAGCTGGACCTGAACAACCTGGGTTCCTGGCCCGCAGCGGTCAAGGCCATTGCCGGCGTGCTGGTCGCGGTACTGATTTTCGCACTGGGCTACTTCTTCTTTATTCAGGACCTGGAAACCCAGCTGGAAAGCGCACAGAACAGTGAGGTGACGCTCAAGGAGCAGTTTTCCAACAAGGCCTTCCAGGCTGCCAACCTTGAGCCTTACAAGAAGCAGATGGAAGAAATGGAAAACACCTTCGGGGCCCTGCTGCGGCAATTGCCCAGCGACACCGAAGTGCCTGGCTTGCTTGAGGATATAACCCGGACCGGGCTGGGAAGCGGTCTTGAGTTCGAGGAAATCAAACTGCTGCCCGAGGCGGTCCAGCAGTTCTACATCGAGCTGCCGATACAGATCACGGTAGTCGGTGGTTATCACGACCTGGCGACCTTCGTCAGCGGTGTCGCCAGCCTGCCGCGCATCGTCACGCTGCATGATTTCGAGATCAAGCCGGTCGACCCGAAGGTGCCGACCAAGTTGCGCATGAGCATTCTGGCCAAGACCTACCGCTACAACGATGAAGGGCTGAAGAAATGAGGGCGGCGCGATTGCTGTGCGTCAGTGTGGTTATGACAGGGTTGGCCGGTTGCGGTAATGACAATGATTTTGCCGACCTGTCGGCGTTCATGGATCAGGCCAGAGCGCGCCCGAGCGGCACTATCGAGGCCCTGCCGAAGTTTCGTCCGTATGAAGCGTTCACCTACAACGCCTCTACGCTGCGCAGTCCTTTTCAGCCACCGGTCAAGATCGACCTGCTCAACCGCCAGAAGGGCTCGCGGCTGGTAGCACCGGACGAGCACCGGGTCAGGCAGTTCCTGGAAGGGTTCAATATCGAGTCGTTCGAGATGGTCGGCACGATTGGCAACGAGTCAGGGACATTTGCCCTGCTGCGCGGTGCCGGAGGCGTTCATCGCGTCAAGGTGGGCGATTACCTGGGCCGTAACAACGGCCGGGTAGTGTCAATCGGTGATGCGCAGGTAGATGTCATTGAAATTGTTCCTGATGGAGAGGGGGCCTGGCTGGAAAGGCCGCGCACTATCGCCCTCAAAGAACGCTCATGAAGTGGGCAAGGCCAAGTATGCACAGTAGCGCTCAACGGAAATTGATCATGACCCGGATTTTCTCGATTATCGGCGTGTCGTTATGCATCGCGATGCTTTCGCCGGTTCTCCAGGCTGCCAACCTAAAGACCCTGGATGTCGCCGCCCTGCCGGGTGATCGCATCGAGCTCAAGCTGGCATTCGACTCGCCGGTGCCTGCGCCGCGCGGTTACACCACGGCGCAACCTGCGCGTATTGCGCTGGACCTGCCGGGCGTGACCAGTCAGTTGGCGACCAAAAGCCGTGAACTCGGTAACGGTAACGCACGCAGCGTGGTCGTTGTACAGGCTCAGGACCGCACGCGGGTAATCATTAACCTGACCACGCTTTCGCCCTACAGCTCCCGCGTCGACGGCAACAACCTGTACGTGGTTATCGGTCAGGGCGCAGCCGCTGCGCAGGCTTCCCAGCCAACCACCGCGATGGGCGCGCAACGGGTAGCGGTGCCGCCACCCACTCCGGCATCTGCCAAACCGTTTATCCCTGCGGGCGTCAAGGCCATCAGGAATGTCGATTTCCAGCGCGGCGAGCTGGGTGAAGGCAATGTGATCATAGACTTGAGCAACCCCGGCATTGCCCCGGATATTCAGGAGCAGGGCGGCAAGATCCGTGTCGACTTCGCCAAGACCCAACTGCCCGAACCGCTGCGCGTCCGGCTGGACGTCAAGGACTTCGCCACGCCGGTGCAGTTTGTCAGTGCGTCGGCTACGGGTGACAAGGCCAGTATTCTGATCGAGCCGTCGGGTGCCTTCGACTACTCGGCGTTTCAGACCGAAAACAAGCTGACCATCAGTGTGCGGCCGTTGACCAATGAGGATCTGGACCGCCGCGCCGCTGACAAACCGGTGTACACCGGTGAAAAGCTGTCGCTGAACTTCCAGGACATCGACGTACGCTCGGTGCTGCAACTGATTGCCGACTTCACCAACCTCAATCTGGTAGCCAGCGACACGGTTCAGGGCGGTATTACTCTGCGTCTGCAGAACGTGCCATGGGATCAGGCGCTGGACCTGGTGCTGAAAACCAAAGGCCTGGACAAGCGCAAGGTCGGCAGCGTCCTGCTGGTCGCGCCCGCCGATGAAATTGCTGCCCGCGAGCGTCAGGAGCTTGAATCGCTCAAGCAGATCGCCGAGCTGGCGCCCCTGCGTCGCGAACTGCTGCAGGTCAATTACGCCAAGGCTGCCGATATCGCCAAGCTGTTCCAGTCGGTGACCAGCGCCGAGTCCAAGACCGACGAGCGTGGTTCGATCACTGTGGACGACCGGACCAATAACATCATTGCCTATCAAACCCAGGACCGGCTCGACGAACTGCGTCGCATCGTCTCGCAACTGGACATTCCGGTGCGTCAGGTGATGATCGAGGCGCGCATCGTCGAGGCCAACGTCGATTACAACAAGCAACTGGGTGTGCGCTGGGGCGGCTCGACCAACACCAGCGGCAATGGAAAATGGACAACCTATGGCCTTGATAATAATGGCGATGAGGCAGGTAACACTGGCAGCAACGTGACCTCCAACGTGCCGTTTGTCGATATGGGCGCATCTGGCGCAACCTCCGGCATTGGCCTGGGCTTCGTCACCAACAATACGTTGCTGGACCTTGAACTGAGCGCGATGGAGAAGACCGGTAACGGTGAAATCGTCTCCCAGCCCAAGGTAGTCACTTCCGACAAGGAAACCGCCAAGATCCTCAAGGGCACCGAGATCCCGTATCAGGAATCCAGCTCCAGCGGTGCAACCACGGTGAGCTTCAAGGAAGCCTCGCTGTCGCTTGAAGTAACGCCGCAGATCACGCCGGATAACCGCATCATCATGGAGGTCAAGGTCACCAAGGATGAGCCGGACTACCTGAATGCGGTGCTTGGCGTACCACCGATCAAGAAAAACGAGGTCAACGCCAAAGTGCTTATTTCCGATGGCGAAACCATCGTCATTGGTGGTGTGTTCTCAAATACGCAAAGTAAAGTTGTCGATAAAGTGCCATTTCTTGGCGATGTACCGTATCTTGGCCGGCTTTTCAGGCGCGATGTGGTATCCGAGTCCAAATCCGAGCTGTTGGTATTTTTGACTCCGCGTATCATGAACAACCAGGCGATTTCTGTGAGTCGTTGATTTTGTGCGAAATTTAATACTTGTGGGGCCGATGGGTGCTGGCAAAAGCACCATCGGCCGTTTGCTTGCCAAAGAGTTGCGACTGCCGTTCAAGGATTCCGACAAGGAGATCGAGTTGCGCACGGGTGCCAATATCCCGTGGATCTTCGACAAGGAAGGTGAGCCGGGTTTCCGTGAGCGCGAGCAGGCCATGATTGCCGAGCTGTGCGAAGCCGATGGCCTGGTTCTGGCCACCGGTGGCGGCGCCGTCATGCGCAGTGAAAACCGTCATGCGCTGCGTGCCGGTGGGCGCGTGGTGTATCTGCATGCCTCCATAGAACAGCAGGTCGGGCGCACCGCGCGTGACAGAAATCGTCCTTTGTTGCGTACCGCCGATCCGGCCCGGGTGCTGAGCGAATTGCTGGCTATCCGCGACCCGCTGTATCGGGAAATCGCCGACGTGGTGATTGAAACCGATGAGCGGCCACCCCGAATGGTGGTTCTCGAGATATTGGCGCGCCTTGCAGAGCTTCCTCCCCGTTAAAGCGCAGGCGAAAATGCGCTATTCTCGTCGACCAGCAAAACAGCGACGGTGCATGGCCTTGCGTCATGACCTGCTGAAGCACAAACCGTCCAACCGGTAATCAATGTGGGGACACATGCAGACACTTAAGGTCGAGCTTGGTGAGCGTAGCTACCCGATCCATATTGGCGAAGGCCTTCTGGATCAGCCAGAGCTCCTGACCCCGCATATCGTCGGGCGTCAGGTGGCTATCGTTTCCAACACGACAGTGGCACCGCTGTATCTGGAGCGTCTGACGCAGACCCTGGCCGGTTACAACGTTCTTCCGATTGTTCTGCCCGATGGCGAGGCGTTCAAGAACTGGGAAACCCTGCAGACCATTTTCGATGGCCTGCTGACCGCTCGTCATGATCGTCGCACTACAGTCATCGCCCTGGGTGGCGGTGTGATTGGTGACATGGCCGGGTTTGCTGCCGCCTGTTATCAGCGCGGCGTGAATTTCATCCAGATCCCGACCACGTTGCTGTCCCAGGTAGACTCATCGGTGGGCGGCAAGACCGGCATCAATCATCCGTTGGGCAAGAACATGGTGGGGGCCTTCTATCAGCCAAGCGTCGTGCTGATCGATACCACCTCGCTCAATACCCTGCCCGAGCGTGAACTGTCCGCCGGGCTGGCAGAGGTCATCAAGTACGGCCTGATCTGCGACGAGCCGTTTCTGACCTGGCTTGAAGAGCACGTCGACGCGCTGCGCGGGCTGGATCAGGCAGCGCTGACCGTGGCCATCGAACGCTCCTGTGCGGCCAAGGCGCTGGTGGTCGGCGCCGACGAGCGTGAGTCCGGTGTTCGCGCCACATTGAACCTTGGTCACACATTCGGTCACGCCATCGAGACGCATATGGGCTATGGTGTCTGGCTGCATGGCGAGGCGGTAGCTGCCGGTACGGTCATGGCGCTGGAAATGTCCTCGCGTCTGGGCTGGATCAGCACGCAGGAACGGGATCGCGGTATTCGCCTGTTTCAGCGCGCCGGGCTGCCGGTGGTGCCACCACAGGACATGACGGAAGACAATTTCCTCGAACACATGGCGATCGACAAGAAAGTCATCGACGGTCGCTTGCGTCTGGTGCTGTTGCGCCAGATGGGTGAAGCGGTTATCACGGACGATTATCCAAAAGAAGTATTACAGGCCACCCTGGTTGCGGACTATCGCGCCCTGGTGGATCAGCTTAGAGGTTAACGGAAAACCCATGACTAGTTTGCATGCCGACGAGGCCTTCCTCGGCCATTATCAGTTGAGTCATGACCCCTTTGCGGCGCGGGTACCTGGCTTCAAATTCTTTCCTGCCCAGCGCAAGCCTGTACTGGGTCAGCTTCATCATCTGGCGCGTTACAGCCAGTTGTTGCTGGCAGTGACCGGGCCGCAGGGCAGCGGCAAGACCCTGCTGCGTCAGGCGCTGGTAGCAAGCACCAACAAGCAGTCGGTGCAAAGCGTCGTGGTTTCTGCACGCGGCGCTGGCGATGCGGCAGGTGTGCTGCAGCAGGTTGCTCAGGCGCTGAGCGTTGCCCAGGCTGAAATGCAGGCGATCCTGTCGCAGGTCGTGCAGCTCGGGCTGACCGGCCAGGAAGTCTACTTGCTGGTTGACGATGCGGAACAACTGGGCGATTCGGCGCTCGAAGCGTTGCTGGGTCTTGCTGCGGGAACGCCTGAAGGGCGTCCGCATGTATTCCTGTTCGGAGAGCCATCGCTGCTCGATCGTCTCGATCAGATGTGTGCCGACCTGCAGGGCGATGTCGAAGGCGAACGCTTTCACGTCATCGAGCTGCAACCCTATACGGAAGAGGAAACCCGGGAGTATCTGGCTCAGCGTCTGGAGGGTGCAGGGCAAGGAATCGCGTTGTTCACTGCCGACCAGATCACCGATATTCATGAACAGTCCGATGGCTGGCCTGGGGCAATCAACCAGGTAGCCCGCGATTCAATGATCGAGGCGATGATCGCGAGTCGTTCTGCGGTCAAGCGTCCAAGTGTGGGGTTTAACATGCCGAAAAAACACGTATTGGCCTTGGGTGCCGTCGTCATAGTGGCCGTGGCAGCAGCAGTGCTGATCCCCGGTCGCGGTGACAAAACGGGCACGCCAGCCAATGCCCCTGCTTCTGCTCAGGCGCAATTGCCGCTGGGCGAGGGCAAGCCAACTGCTCAGCAATCGAACAACGGTAGCCCGGCCATCGAGTTCGCGGGCAATTCCCAGCCGATGCCGCTGCCGATGAATGGCAACTCGCAACCGGTGATGCGCGGCCCGCTGGCTGAAGCGGCCGGGTCGACTGATTCCGACGAAGACGCGGTGCCGACAGGTTCGCCTGCCCAGCCGCCGACCGTGACCACCACTGCGCCGCCTGCGGGCGTGCCCGCCGGTCAGGCTGCTGCCCAGACGCCACGCTCGTCTATTCCTGCGCCAGCCGCCAAGCCAGCGCCTGCACCTGCACCTGCTCAGGTCGCCACAGCCAAGCCAGCTCCGGCCCCGGCTGCCAAGCCTGCGGAAAAACCTGCGCCAGCAGCCGCCAAACCGGCTGCCGGTAGCAATTGGTACAGCAGTCAGGCGCCAGGCCACTATGTGGTACAGATTCTGGGCACCAGCTCCGAAGCGACCGCTCAGGCCTACATCGCAGAGCAAGGTGGCGAGTACCGTTATTTCAAGAAAACCCTGCAGGGCAAGCCGCTGTACGTCATCACGTATGGCAACTTTCCTGACCGTGCTGCCGCCCTGGCAGCCATCAAGGTATTGCCAGCCAAGGTTCAGGCTGGTAAACCTTGGCCCCGTACTGTCGCCAGCGTCCAACAAGAGCTTGGTGCCAGTCGCTGAAGTCGCAGCGGCCTTATCCGGGCCGCTTCACCCAGCCAGCCTGACTTAACCCGCAAAGCGCGCCACCAGATTGGTGCGCGCCTTGCGGCGTCTGCGTTACAAGCGCTTTACAGTCTCCCGTCGCGTCAGTCAGATACTTGAAGAAATGCTTTGACTAGCACAGCGACCCGTTTTAAAACTTTCATAATTGCGACATTGATTATCAACCAGTCGTCGTTAAATTTGTTAGCCCTTGTGTCGCTGTGTACAATGACCTCCGTTTTGCCTGTCCGAAGCTGGCGCACGTTCGGCGTGACAGGTAATTGGTTGAATTAAAAGGAAATTTGCCTCGAATAGAGGCAGCCTGGTGAGAAAGTGTCTATGAAAGCAGGTCTGTACCAACCAGATGAATTCAAGGATAACTGCGGCTTCGGCCTGATCGCTCATATGCAGGGCGAGCCCAGTCATCACCTGTTGCAGACGGCCGTTCAGGCCCTGACCTGCATGACCCACCGTGGCGGTATCAACGCCGACGGCAAGACCGGTGACGGTTGCGGTCTGTTGATTCAGAAGCCCGATGGCTTCTTGCGTGCGATGGCCAAAGAGCACTTCGGTGCCGACCTGCCCCGCCAATATGCTGTGGGCATGGTGTTCCTCAATCAGGACGACGCCAAGGCTGACGCCGCACGCGAAAACATGAACCGCGAGATCCTCGCCGAGGGCCTGGAACTGGTCGGCTGGCGTCAGGTGCCGATCGATACCAGCGTCCTGGGCCGTCTGGCACTGGAGCGCCTGCCGAAAATCGAGCAGGTGTACATTGGCGGTGAAGGCCTGAGCGATCAGGAATTCGCCATCAAGCTGTTCAGCGCACGCCGCCGTTCGTCAGTGTCCAACGCCGCAGATACCGATCATTACATTTGCAGCTTTTCGCACAAGACCATCATTTATAAAGGCCTGATGATGCCGGCCGATCTCACGGCCTTCTTCCCGGACCTGAGCGACGAGCGTCTGCAGACTGCCATTTGCGTGTTCCACCAGCGCTTTTCCACCAATACCCTGCCGAAATGGCCGCTGGCGCAGCCGTTCCGGTTTCTTGCCCATAACGGCGAGATCAACACCATCACCGGCAACCGCAACTGGGCACAGGCGCGACGCACCAAGTTCACCAACGATCTGATGGACCTGGACGAGCTGGGCCCGCTGGTCAACCGCGTGGGTTCGGACTCATCGAGCATGGACAACATGCTTGAGCTGATGGTGACCGGCGGCATCGACCTGTTCCGTGGCGTGCGCATGATCATTCCGCCTGCGTGGCAGAACGTCGAGACCATGGACCCGGATCTACGCGCCTTCTACGAATACAACTCCATGCACATGGAACCGTGGGACGGCCCGGCCGGCATCGTGATGACCGAAGGTCGTCATGCCGTCTGCCTGCTCGACCGCAATGGCCTGCGCCCGGCGCGCTGGGTCACGACCAAGAACGGCTACATCACCCTGGCGTCGGAAATCGGCGTGTGGGACTACAAGCCTGAAGACGTTATCGCCAAGGGCCGCGTCGGTCCTGGGCAGATCTTTGCCGTGGACACTGAAACCGGTCAGATCCTCGACACCGACGCCATCGACAACCGTCTCAAGTCGCGTCATCCCTACAAGCAATGGCTGCGCAAGAATGCCCTGCGCATTCAGGCCACCATGGAAGACAACGACCACGGCTCGGCTTTTTACGACAGCGAGCAGCTCAAGCAGTACATGAAGATGTATCAGGTCACGTTCGAAGAACGCGATCAGGTGCTGCGCCCGCTGGGTGAACAGGGCCAGGAAGCTGTGGGCTCTATGGGTGACGACACACCGATGGCGGTGTTGTCGCGTCGTGTGCGTTCGCCCTACGATTACTTCCGCCAGCAGTTCGCGCAGGTGACCAACCCGCCGATCGACCCGCTGCGTGAAGCCATCGTCATGTCGCTGGAAATCTGCCTCGGTGCCGAGCGCAATATCTTCCAGGAATCGCCAGAGCACGCCTCACGCGTAATCCTTAGTTCGCCGGTCATTTCGCCAGCCAAATGGCGTTCGCTGATGAACCTGGAGCGTCCGGGCTTCGAACGCCACATCATTGACCTGAACTACGATGAAAGCCTGGGTCTTGAAGCCGCTGTGCGCAGCGTTGCCGATCAGGCCGAAGAGGCCGTGCGTGCCGGTCGTACCCTGATCGTGCTGAGCGACCGACACATCGCACCGGGCAAACTGCCGGTGCATGCTTCGCTGGCGGTCGGCGCGGTTCACCACCGTCTGACCGAACAGGGCCTGCGCTGCGACAGCAACATCCTGGTCGAAACCGCAACCGCGCGTGACCCGCACCATTTCGCGGTGTTGATCGGCTTCGGCGCGTCGGCGGTCTATCCGTTCCTGGCCTATGAAGTGCTGGGCGATCTGATCCGTACTGGCGAAGTGCTGGGCGATCTGTACGAAGTCTTCAAGAACTACCGCAAAGGCATCACCAAGGGCCTGCTCAAGATCCTGTCGAAGATGGGTATCTCGACCGTTGCGTCCTACCGTGGCGCGCAGTTGTTTGAAGCCATCGGTCTGTCCGAGGAAGTTTGCGACACCAGTTTCCGCGGTGTGCCGAGCCGCCTGAAAGGCGCGCGTTTCGTCGATATTGAAGCCGAACAGAAAGCGCTGGCAGCCGAAGCCTGGAGCACGCGCAAGCCGATCCAGCAAGGCGGTCTGCTCAAGTTCGTGTTTGGTGGCGAATACCATGCCTACAACCCGGACGTGGTCAGCACCCTGCAAGCCGCCGTGCAGCAGGGCGACTACAGCAAGTTCAAGGAATACACCTCGCTGGTAGACCAGCGTCCGGTGTCGATGATTCGCGACCTGCTACAGGTCAAGACGCTTGAGCAGCCGTTGAACATCGACGAAATCGAGCCGCTGAGCGAAATCCTCAAGCGCTTCGATTCGGCCGGTATTTCTCTGGGTGCCTTGTCGCCGGAGGCTCATGAAGCGCTGGCCGAGGCGATGAACCGTCTGGGCGCGCGCTCCAACTCCGGTGAAGGCGGCGAAGATCCGGCGCGTTACGGCACCATCCGCAGCTCCAAGATCAAGCAGATTGCCACTGGCCGCTTTGGTGTCACGCCAGAATACCTGGTGAACGCCGATGTGCTGCAAATCAAGGTTGCACAGGGTGCCAAGCCGGGTGAGGGCGGGCAGCTGCCGGGCGGCAAGGTCAATGGCCTGATCGCCAAGCTGCGTTATGCCGTACCGGGCGTAACGCTGATTTCGCCGCCTCCGCACCACGACATCTATTCCATCGAAGACTTGTCGCAGCTGATTTTTGACTTGAAACAGGTCAACCCGGCGGCGCTGGTGTCGGTAAAGCTGGTGGCAGAAGCGGGCGTTGGCACCATTGCCGCTGGCGTGGCCAAGGCCTATGCCGACCTGATCACCATTTCCGGTTACGACGGCGGCACCGGTGCATCGCCGCTGACCTCGATCAAGTACGCTGGCGCGCCGTGGGAACTGGGTCTGGCCGAAACTCACCAGACCCTGCGCGGCAACGACCTGCGCGGCAAGGTCCGGGTGCAGACCGACGGTGGTCTGAAAACCGGCCTGGACGTGATCAAGGCAGCCATTCTCGGTGCTGAAAGCTTCGGTTTCGGCACCGCGCCGATGATCGCGCTGGGCTGCAAATACCTGCGTATCTGCCACCTGAACAACTGCGCTACCGGCGTTGCGACGCAGAACGAAAAGCTGCGCAAGGACCACTACATCGGCACCGTCGATATGGTGATCAACTTCTTCACCTACGTAGCTGAAGAAACCCGTGAGTGGCTGGCCAGGCTGGGCGTTCGCACGCTGGAAGAGCTGATCGGTCGTACCGACCTGCTGGATATCCTGCCGGGCGAAACCGAGAAGCAGCAGCATCTGGACCTGACACCGTTGCTGGGCAGCGACCATATTCCGGCTGACAAGCCTCAGTTCAGCCTGGTGGATCGCAACCCGCCGTTCGACAAGGGCCTGCTGGCCGAGCAGATGGTGGAGATGGCCAAGCCGGCCATTGAATCCCTCAGCGGTGGCGAGTATGAACTGGACATCTGCAACTGCGACCGTTCCATTGGCGCACGGATTTCCGGTGAAATCGCCCGATTGCACGGCAACCAGGGCATGAACAAGGCACCGATCACTTTCCGCTTCAAAGGCACTGCCGGTCAGAGCTTCGGGGTGTGGAACGCCGGTGGCCTGAACATGTATCTGGAAGGCGATGCCAACGACTACGTCGGCAAGGGTATGACCGCTGGCAAGCTGGTGATCGTGCCGCCCAAGGGCAGCCCGTTCAAGACCAACGAGAGCGCTATCATCGGCAACACCTGCCTGTACGGCGCAACCGGCGGCAAGCTGTTTGCGGCGGGCACGGCGGGCGAACGTTTCGCGGTGCGTAACTCGGGTGCCCACACTGTTGTGGAAGGCACTGGCGACCACTGCTGCGAATACATGACTGGTGGTTTCGTCTGTGTACTGGGCAAGACCGGCTACAACTTCGGTTCCGGTATGACTGGCGGTTTCGCTTACGTGCTCGACCAGGACAACACCTTCGTTGACCTGGTCAACCATGAGCTGGTCGAGATCCAGCGCATCAGCGGCGAGTCGATGGAAGCCTATCGCACTCACTTGCAGAGCGTTCTCAACGAGTACGTGGCTGAAACCGACAGCGAATGGGGCCGCAATCTTGCGGAAAACCTGGACGACTACCTGCGTCGTTTCTGGCTGGTCAAGCCCAAGGCTGCCAACCTGAAATCGCTGCTTTCCAGCACTCGGGCGAATCCACAGTAAAAGCAGCTGCTAGCGGTGAGCTTCAAACCGCAAGCCAACGGCAGTGCGCGAATTGCCTGCGATCACGATTTTTTGCAGCTTCAGGCTTGTAACCTGAAGCTGCCGTAAAGAGGCTCCAGAGAATGGCTGAACGTCTCAGTAACGACTTCCAGTTCATCGACGTCGGACGTAAAGACCCGAAGAAGAAACTGCTGCGTCAACGCAAGAAGGAGTTCGTGGAAATCTACGAACCGTTCAAGCCCCAGCAGTCCGCCGATCAGGCGCATCGCTGCCTGGGTTGCGGCAACCCGTATTGCGAGTGGAAGTGCCCGGTGCACAACTTCATTCCCAACTGGCTCAAGCTGGTCGCCGAGGGCAATATTCTCGCGGCGGCGGAGTTGTCTCATCAGACCAACACTCTGCCGGAAGTCTGCGGCCGCGTGTGCCCGCAGGATCGCCTGTGTGAAGGTGCCTGCACGCTGAACGACGGTTTCGGCGCGGTCACCATCGGCTCGGTCGAGAAGTACATCACCGACACCGCGTTTGCCATGGGCTGGCGTCCGGACATGTCCAGAGTTGTGCCGACCGGCAAGCGCGTCGCCATCATTGGTGCAGGGCCTGCGGGCCTGGGCTGTGCCGACGTGTTGGTGCGTGGCGGCGTGACGCCGGTGGTGTTCGACAAGAATCCGGAAATCGGTGGTTTGCTGACCTTCGGCATCCCCGAGTTCAAGCTGGAAAAATCCGTACTCAGCCATCGTCGCGAAGTGTTCACCGGCATGGGCATCGAGTTTCGGCTCAACACCGAAGTCGGCAAGGACGTCACCATCGATCAACTGCTCGAAGAATACGATGCGGTGTTCATGGGCATGGGCACCTACACCTACATGAAAGGCGGCTTCCCCGGTGAGGATCTGCCGGGCGTGCACGATGCGCTCGACTTCCTGATCGCCAACGTCAACCGCAACCTGGGCTTTGAAAAGGCCCCGGAAGACTTCGTCGACATGAAGGGCAAGCGGGTCGTGGTTCTGGGCGGTGGTGACACGGCGATGGACTGCAACCGCACCTCGATCCGTCAGGGTGCCAAGTCGGTGACGTGCGCTTATCGTCGCGACGAAGAGAACATGCCAGGCTCGCGCAAGGAAGTGAAGAACGCCAAGGAAGAAGGCGTGAAGTTTCTCTACAACCGTCAGCCTATCGCCATCGTGGGCGATGGCAAGGTCGAAGGCGTGAAGGTGGTCGAGACGCGTCTCGGCGAGCCTGATGCTCGGGGTCGTCGCAGCCCGGAGCCGATTCCGGGCTCCGAAGAGATCATCCCGGCCGAAGCCGTGGTCATCGCCTTCGGCTTCCGCCCAAGCCCTGCGCCATGGTTCGAGCAGTTCACGATCAGTACTGACAGCCAGGGCCGTGTGGTGGCCCCGGAACAAGCACAGTACAAGCACCAGACCAGCAACCCGAAGATCTTCGCCGGTGGCGACATGGTGCGCGGCTCCGACCTGGTGGTGACCGCTATCTTCGAAGGCCGTAATGCGGCTGAAGGGATTCTGGATTACCTGGGCGTCTAAGCCTTGTGTTGCCAGAGCGCGCCGTTACTGAGGCGCGCTCTGACAACAGGCGTCTACCCATCACGGGTGATTTACCGACTTTTCTGACATCCCTTCTGCGCCCTCCTTCCTAAGCTCGGTGTAACTCGCTCAAGACGAGCGTTTTATCAACCAGGGAAGGACATCATGAAAAATCAGTTTGGTTTCTGCCTCGCGCTCTCGATAGCGCCCTTTGCATTTGCCAGCCAGACACCCGCCAACTTCGATGGACCCGTTTTCGGTTCGATCATCGAAAACAAGGCCGTTTACTTTGAATCCGGTGTCGAGCTTCAGCGACGCATGAGTGCAGGCAATCTGACCTCTGTCGGGCTGGTGACAGACTTGCTCCAGCGCATCGAAGTGCTGAACAAAAATGGCCCGGCGCTCAACGCTGTCATTGAAATCAACCCCGACGCTCTGCAGATAGCCGCGCAAATGGACGGGGAGCGTTCTCGCGGGGAAAAACGTGGGCCGCTGCATGGCATCCCCATACTGGTAAAAGACAATCTTGATACGGGCGATCAGATGCAGACCACTGCGGGCGCTCTCTCAATGGTCGGATTGCCTGCTCCACGCGATGCTTTTGTGGTGCAGCGGCTTCGCGATGCCGGCGCGATCATTATCGGCAAGGCCAATCTCAGCGAATGGGCGCATTTCCGTGGGTACGAGGTACCTAGCGGCTGGAGCGGCCGAGGCGGGCAGACGCGTCATCCCTATGACTTGAGCGCTGATCCGCTTGGCTCCAGCTCAGGTTCGGCAGTGGGTCTTGCAGCTGGATTTTCACCTTTGGCGGTAGGCACCGAGACCAATGGTTCGATCATTCAACCTGCCGCCACGAGTGGTGTCATAGGGCTTAGGCCTACGCTGGGTCTGCTCAGTCGTACCGGTATGATTCCGCTCTCCAGTCGTCAGGACACCCCCGGCCCAATGGCGCGAACGGTCACGGATACCGCGATCCTGCTGACGGCGATGAGCGGCAACGACCCTCTCGACGAAGCCACCGCCCGAGCCTCCACCGATGTAGTGAACTATGTCGACCACCTCAGGACGGACGCCTTGAGCGGCAAGCGCCTGGGCTATCCAAGTCACACCCATGACGGCATGCCAATGGACGACGATCCTGAATTCCAAAAGGTGAAGCGTCGTCTGAGTGCTGCCGGGGCGATACTGGTTCCCGTCGATGTTCCGTCGATTGATAGCACTTCAGAGTATTTAGTGCTGGTGCATGATTTCAAGCGCGAGCTTAACGCTTACTTGAGCACACGCACCGGGCTGGGTGTCAGCACGCTGGATGAGATCATTGCATTCAACACCGCGTTTCCTGGAGCGCAAGCCTATGATCAGGATTTATTGATTGACTCCTCCAGCGTGTCTGTAGATCAGGAGGATTACCTGTCGATTGCAACCAACTTGCGTGCTGCTCATCGACAATTGATTGATGGGCTCTTGCAGCAACACTCGCTCGACGTGCTCATTGACTGGTCAGAGGTTTCTTTCAAAGCGGTTGGCGCTATCGCAGGTTATCCGGGAATAACCGTGCCTGTCGGGCTCGAAGAGAATGGCCTGCCAAGAGGGTTGTATTTCCTTTCCACTGCCTGGGATGAAGGTGCTTTGCTGAGCTATGCCTACGCACTTGAACAGGCGCTTGCAACATCTGCAGCTTTGGTTCATTCGGGTATTAGCCAGGCTGATTGATTCCATATTCCAGTCTGGTGCAGGCCAGGCCTGGATGTCAGGGGCGGGCGTCGGAAAACGGTTTTGTGACGTTTTGAAATAATCCGGTCCCGGTATTACAACCGCCTTTCATTAAGTCGCGTCGCCCCGCCAGAGGCGGCGCATCAAGGTTTCAACCCTCTTGTCCAGGTCCCGATCAAGGCCTGTTCCGGCGTCTGCGACAAGCGATTGTTTACAGCTGTTTTCCGCCCTCTGTACCTGCTCTTAAAAAGGTTTAGGCTCCTGATCCTTTTGGGGAGTTCATCGCCTTAGATACTCCCGCCATCCATGTCGCTATAAGGAAATAGCCATGTTGAAAGCAGCACCCATGGGCAAACTTGCTCGATCCAATGAGCAGAAATCTCTCGGGCCGGACAGGTTTACGCCCAGCACGGTTGCCGTGCGCGAACACCGGACCCGAGAACGCGCGGACCGGATAATCGACCAGTTCGTCGAGCGCTTTACAGAAAAGGATTTTTTTCCTGAAGACGGTGAAGGCGCGCTGTTCTCCTTGCTGGTTCAGTTGCCAGACTGGCCAGCAGACCTGTCCATCAGGATTCACAACGAAAACGATGAAGTACTCGCGGTTTTTCTTAAAGGCAGTGATGAAAGCGTTGTTCAAGACAGCATTGTCCTGACGCAAAATGGCGACGCTTACATCGTCCCGGACAATGTTCAGGTCGCCGATGACGAGCCGTTACTGCGCTGGGTGTTCAGTCAGTTGCCGGCAGGTTCCAGCGTTGGAATGGGGGGTAACTTTCCGGGCAGTGGCAGTGATGCCGGACGAATCGTTACCCTGCGTGAGCAAATAGCGGGGCTGGCAAAAGACCAGAGACCGCTGTTATTCGATGCGCTGGTTGCAGCTGATGAAGGCACCTCAAAGGGCCAACTGGATACCCGCGAACACAATCCTTTCCTGCCTCTTTGGGTTCGTCAGCAGACGCCGCTGTCTCCGGCCCTGAGCGTGCTGTGCGCCTTATGCCCCGAGGTTCCGGCAGGACGTCTCGAAGAGCTGTTGCAGCAGATGCCGCTGACAGAACAGGAAGAGGCCGATTTCCTGAACAATCTTGTTCTGCCGGACGCTTTTGGCGAGGCGATGAACATTTCGCTGGATGAGTGGAGCAACAGTCTGGCTATCGACGGGCTGTCGCGAACGCGAAGCTTCAATTCGTACACGGATGAGCTGGCCCGCAGTATCGTCCGGGAATTACTGGCGGCCGAATCGGGTCGGGACGTGTTGATCTTCGACGCTGGTGCGAGCAATTACGCCCCGGCAGATACTGACGATAACCGTATTATTCTGCTGCACGACAACTACGGAAATTACAGCGCAAAGGACACCGGCAACGGTGAGATAACTTCATTCAAACAGGGCACTGACAGCTTCTATCTGGCAATCAGTTCGCAATTGAAGGCTGACGAGCGGGCATCGCTGGGTATGCAATTCGAGCAGGACGTACAGGGCTTTCGCGACGTTCTGACGCGGCGCGCGATCGAGGAAAATCGCGGCTGGTTCGACCCCGGCAAACCAACCGAAATCGAAAGCGGGTTTCTGCCTGATTGGTTCGCGAACGCGACGGCTGCCGAAAAACAAAGCTGGAAAATGGCGGTGCAGGACTACAGTCAAGCCTTGCTCGAAGCTCAGGCACCTGACCTGCTGGATCCTTCCGGCTACGCACAGCCCGACCAATTGCGCAAATATGCACGGCAAAAGCTGCAGGAACGGATTTTGCTCGACCACGGTATTGCAGTGGATCCTGACCATATCAGCGTGCATACCGTCAGCATCGAGATTGATCCAGGCATTATTATTGATACCGATTACGAATATATCGGCCCTTCAGAAATGGAGCCGCATTATGAAACGCATGAGCGCAGCCTTACAGATCTGTCGCTGGAAAACATTGCACTCACCAATATCAACTTTCTGCTCACCAGCCGCGCGTTTGACGATCAGGGGCAACTGGTCAGTTTCCTCAACGCCGGTTATCTGTTCGGCCTGATTCGTGATCTGAACATTGGCGAAGATTATTCAAGATACCTCCGCACAGTACTGTCCACGTCGGCGGCAGGGCAATGGCACCGTGAGCGTTATGCACGCGTCATGCGCGCGCAAATGCGCCTCGATGTGATAGAGGCGAAGATGGCGGGTGACTTTCTGGGCGATGGTGGGCTTCCTCCCGAGCTGGCGAGCAGGGGCTACAAATGGGTTGCTGCCGTGCTTGATCACCCAACTGACAGTGATGACCGCGCAACGGTAGAGGGGCATCGCATTCAGGTCAGCCAGTTATCCATCAATGACGTGTCATTGAGCGGCGTACTGGTGATCGGCGCAGAGTCGCGCTCGAGCGTCGCCGCTTTTGTGGTTTTCACCCCGCAGGCTCCTGACGGAATATGCTTCCGGGAAATGAGCGATCCGCAGGAGTTTCAGCAGCGGATACTGCTTGAACCGGGTTTGCTGGACTATCTGGTGGGCAGGGCGCCTTTGGCCTCCCGGGACGATGTCAGGCGTATTCTGACCGTCCGCCGTGAAACGCTGTTCATGGAACTGCAGCCCTGCACTGGAAGTTTTCTTGAGGCAGTCTATGACTCTGAAGTCGGGAGGGTGATTTCTGCTGTCGATGAACAGACCAACACCAACTGGGAAACCTATTGGGAAAGTGCTTGGGAAATCACCAAAGTCGTTGGCGACATCGTGCTCACCTTCGCGCCTTTCAAGGTAAGGCTGCCGATTGCAGCATTGCGCAGCTTTTATGCCATCTGGCAGGGCATCGCAAAAGCTGGCGGTGAAGAGCAAGGTGCCCCCTTGTATTTTGTCCAGGCGGCGTTGCTGCTGGCTGAAGGTTTGACGCTGCCCAGAGCACGAAGGGTCCAGACATCGTCGACAACATCAATCGGCCGTTCTGTCCTTGATCCGAAAACAGCAGTGGCAAAAACACCCGGTGGATTGAAACTGCTCGACAGCGGGTTTTACAACGGCGTTTATGAAAAGACTCATGAAGGTGCGCCAAGCCGCTTTTATGCTGTGCAACAAGGTAAGACCTATGCCGTCAGATACGATGCCGATTTCGCAGCATGGAGGGTGATCGATCCCCGGCGGCCAGATGCGCATTATCAATTGCCGATTCAGCTTGATAGGCAAGGGGTCTGGGTACATGCGTCGGCAGGGTTGCGCGGCGGCAACAAACGATTAAAAGGCAGACCATCGAGCGGCTCGGGGAGTGATGGCGATTCCTCGGATAGCAATCGGGTAAAAAGATACAAAGTGGACACCGATGGCTTTTTTGCAAGTAGGCGTTTCAGGCATGCAGAAAATGACCTCCCTAACGATGACCTTGAAGCTGCTGTCAAAAAAGCAGTTGATAGATATGTGCTAGATGGCAATGGCAGTCTGCACAAGTATGGTAAAAGCCAGTTCTCGCTGGACCTTCCCGGTATAGGCAGGGGCACCGGCAGAGGTGCCTGGCGCCTGATACTTGCCCCGGCTGAAAAAGGCGTTATCAAGGCGTTTGACGTCATAGATCCCCACAAATAGCGCAGGCCCGCCCCAGTCTTACGCCGGGCGCGGAGCTGTATTGGCACAGCAAATCGGCACGATAGACAAAAGGCACGGCTCTTGCCGTGCCTTTTGCGTCGCGCTCTGAGAAAATGCCGGCACTTTTATTGCGGATGCCGACATGACTGCCCTGAAGAACGACCGTTTCCTTCGCGCTTTGCTCAAGCAACCCGTAGACGTCACGCCGGTATGGATGATGCGCCAGGCAGGCCGTTACCTGCCTGAATACCGCGCCAGCCGCGCCAGTGCCGGGGACTTCATGAGCTTGTGCAAGAACCCGCAGTTCGCCTGTGAAGTCACGCTGCAGCCACTGGATCGATACCCGCTGGATGCGGCGATTCTGTTCTCCGACATCCTGACCATTCCCGACGCAATGGGCCTGGGCCTGTACTTCGAGACCGGCGAAGGCCCGCGCTTCAAGAAAACCGTCAGCACGCTGGCTGACATCGAAGCACTGCCCATCCCGGATGCACAGAAGGACCTGGGCTATGTGATGGACGCGGTCAGCACCATCCGTCGCGAACTCAACGGCCGTGTGCCGCTGATCGGTTTTGCCGGCAGCCCGTGGACCCTGGCGACCTACATGGTCGAAGGCGGCTCCTCGAAGGACTTCCGCAAATCCAAGGCCATGCTCTACGACAACCCGCAAGCCATGCACCTGCTGCTCGACAAACTGGCGCAGTCAGTCACGGCCTACCTGAATGGCCAGATTCTCGCGGGCGCCCAGGCGGTGCAGATCTTCGACAGCTGGGGCGGTAGCCTGTCTTCGGCGGCGTATCAGGAATTCTCGCTGGCTTACATGCGCAAGATCGTTAACGGCCTGATTCGCGAGCACGATGGGCGCAAGGTGCCGGTCATCGTGTTCACCAAAGGCGGCGGTCTGTGGCTGGAAAGCATCGCCGACATCGGCGCCGATACCTTGGGCCTGGACTGGACCTGCGACATCGGCGAAGCGCGTCAGCGTGTCGGCAGCAAGGTTTCGCTGCAGGGCAACATGGACCCGACCGTGCTTTACGCACGCCCGGAAGCCATCCGCCAGGAAGTCGCACGCATCCTTGCCAGCTACGGCAGCGGCACCGGTCACGTCTTCAACCTCGGCCACGGCATCACCCCTGAAGTCGACCCGGCCAATGCCGGTGCGTTCATCAACGCGGTACACGAGTTGTCGGCGCAGTATCACCAGTAATTGTCCGGCTGACGATGCGTCGATACATCAGGGCGCATCGGCTCTTTTCAGCGCCGACGCTTACGTCGGCGCTTTTCCATCCGTAAAGCCCTCCAGCAGCGAACCGCTGCGCGGCAGGAATCTACCCTGTCGCTCGCCTTGCGGCTTGCCTTCGGCATAGCTCAATCGGCCGTTGACCCAGACGCCGTCAATGCCCTGTGCCGCTCGCTGAGGGTCTTTGAAATCTGCCACATCGCGCACGGTTTGCGGGTTGAACAGCACCAGATCCGCCCAGTAGCCCTCGCGGATAAAGCCGCGCTCGTGCAAGGCAAAGCGCGCTGCCGAAAGCCCGGTCATTTTGTGTACCGCGGTGTGCAACGCAAACAACCCTTTGTCCCGGCTGAAATGCCCGAGCACTCTGGGGAATGCTCCCCATAAGCGCGGATGCGGAAACGGATCTTCCGGAAGGCCATCGGAACCGATCATCGACAGCGGGTGAGACATGATGCGTTCGACGTCGCCCTCATCCATACCGTAGTACACCGCACCCGCAGGCTGCAACTTGCGTGCGGCGTCCAGCAATGACAACCCCCAGTCGGCGGCAATGTCCTGTAAATCCCGGCCGCCCTGATCCGGGTGCGGCGTTGACCAGGTGATGGTGATACGGAATGCGTCGGTGACCTGCTTCAGGTCCAGCGTCGAAGAGCTGGCTGCATAAGGGTAACAATCGCAACCGACCGGATGGTCCTGCGCAGCTTTTTCCAAGGCCGCCAGCAGTTGCGGGCTGCGGCCCCAGTTACCCGCGCCAGCGCATTTCATGTGGGAAATCACCACTGGCGAGCGCGCATGGCGGCCTATGTCGAAGGCCTCCGCCATCGCCTCCAATACCGGCTCGAATTCGCTGCGCAAATGGGTGGTATAGATCGCGCCAAAAGCGCTGAGCTCTTCAGCCAGCTGCTTGACTTCGCTGGTCTCGGCCGAGAAGGCCGAAGCGTAAGCAAGGCCAGTCGACAAACCCAGCGCGCCGGCTTCGAGGCTGTCGCGCAACTGCTCGCGCATCGCGGCGATCTCTTCCGGGCTGGCGCTGCGAAACAAGTCATCCATGTGGTTGCTGCGCAGGGCCGTATGGCCAATCAAAGCGGCCACATTCACGGCGGGCCGGGCGTTATCCACGGCTGCGCGATAGTCGGCGAAGCGCGGATAGACAAACGCTGCCGCGTCGCCCAGCAGGTTCATGGGGTCTGGCGGGTTGCCGAGCAGCGAGACCGGTGACGCGCTGATCCCGCAATTGCCGACGATAACCGTGGTCACGCCCTGGCTGATCTTGGGCAGCATGTCGGGCTTGCGAATCACTACCGTGTCGTCATGGGTGTGGACGTCGATAAAACCTGGGGCCAGCACGCGACCGGCAGCGTTGACCTCTTCCTGCGCAGTGGCATCGATCAGGTTGCCGATGCGCTGGATGCGTCCGTCGCTAATCGCTACATCGGCGCGTACTCCCGGCGTATCGCTGCCATCGATGACCAGCGCATCGCGAATGATCAGGTCGTAAATCATGCTTCAGTCTCCCAGCGGCAGGCCGTCTTCGCCGCCACGGTATTCATCCAGTGCAAGCTTGATCCGACGCAGCCGTTCCTGATTGTCTTCAGGGCTCAGCAGCGCCAGTTCAGTGGCCAGCACATCAATGGTCAGCAGCATGCCGTAGCGCGCGGCGGTGGGTTTATAAATGAAATTGGTCTCAGCAATTTGCAACGGCAACACCACCTCGGCCAGTTGCGCCAGAGGGGAGTCGGGCAAGGTAATGGCCAGCACGCGAGCACCATAGCTCCGCGCCAGAGTTACTGCGTCGAGCAGTTCCGGCGTGCGCCCGCTGAGCGAGCAGACAATCAGGCTGTGTTGCGGACCAAGCGTGGCCGCAATCATGCGCATCATCACCGGGTCGCGGCAGGCCGCCACCGGGTAGCCCAAACGTACCAATCGGGTTTGTAGCTCCTCGCTGCACAGGCTGGAGCAACCGCCCATGCCGAACGCATGAATCATGCGTGCATCGCTGAGGCACGCTACGGCTGCGGCAAAGCGCGACTCATCAAACCCGGCCAGGTGCTGATGCAGAGTGGCTTCTATGTCACCGACAATCCGGGTGAAAAAGGCCGACTGCTCCGGGGCCGGTTCAGGGTTGAGAAATCGGCTGCCCACGCCGCTCGCCTGGGCCAGTTGCAGGCGCAAGTCGCGCAGGTCCCGACAACCGATGCTACGCGCGAAGCGTGACAACGTAGCGCTGCTGACCCCGGCGCGGCTGGCCAGCTCGTCCAGACTGGCACTTGCGGCGAAGGCGATATCGCTGAGCACCAGCCTGGCGATCCGGCCTTCTCCCGCGCTGAGTGAATCCTGACGGGCACGTATCTGGTACAGAATGTCCACTCAGAGCACCTGCGCCAGACCCAGCGTCAAAGCAAAGGCGACGATGGAGATCAGCGTCTCCAGTACCGTCCAGGTCTTGAAGGTTTGCGCTACGGTCATGTTGAAGTATTCCTTGATAAGCCAGAAACCGCCGTCGTTGACGTGGGAAAAGATCACCGAGCCTGCGCCTGTCGCCAGCACCAGCAACTCGGGGTGCGGATAACCCAGGCCCATCGCCACTGGTGCAACGATCCCCGATGCTGTGGTCATTGCTACCGTCGCCGAGCCTGTCGCCACACGCATCAGTGCAGCGAACAGCCAGCCCATCAGCAAGGGCGAGAGGTGAAAGTCCTGCGCCAGACCAACGATCTGGTTGGTGACACCGCTGTCGACCAGAATACGGTTCAAACCGCCACCGGCACCGACCAGCAACGTGATGCTGGCGGTCGGTGCCAGGCACTCATTGGTGAATTTCAGGATCGAGTCGCGATTGAAACCCTGAGCGATGCCCAGCGTCCAGAAACTCAGCAGGGTGGCCAGCAGCAGGGCGATCACCGAGTTGCCGATGAACAGCAAAAAGCCATTGAACGCACTGCCCGGTGTGCTGATCAGGTTGGCCCAGCCACCCAGCAGCATCAGCACCACCGGCAATAGAATGGTCGCCATGGTCAGGCCGAAACTGGGCAGTTTTGCTCTTGGTTCGCGGTCGAGAAACTGCTTCGCCAACGGGTTTTCAGCCGGTAGATGGATATGCGGCACGATGAATTTGGCATATACCGGACCGGCGATGATGGCCGTGGGTATGCCGATCAGAATGGCATAGAACAGGGTTTGCCCTACCGACGCCTGATAAGCCTGAACGGCGAGCATTGCCGCAGGGTGCGGCGGCACCAGTGCGTGCACCACCGACAGACCAGCGACCATCGGCAGGCCGACCATCAGAATCGACACCCCGACACGCCGCGCGACAGTAAAGGCAATCGGCACCAGCAGAACGAAACCCACTTCGAAAAACAGCGGCAAGCCCACCAGAAACGCAATGCAGACCATAGCCCAGTGCGCGTTACGCTCGCCAAAGCGGTCAATCAACGTGCGCGCCACCTGCTCGGCACCACCGGACTCGGCCATCATCTTGCCGAGCATGGTGCCCAGCGCCACGACCAGCGCGATATGCCCCAACGTTTTGCCCACTCCCGCTTCGTAAGAGGCGACCACGCCACTGGCCGGCATCCCGGCAACCAGCGCCAGACCGACCGAAACCAGCGTAATGACGATAAACGGATTGAGACGATAGCGCGCGATCAGCACGATCAAGGCAATGATGGCGACAGCGGCGTAGACCAACAGCGAAATACCGGGTGACGGCGACATAGCGGCGGTTCCTTGCAGAATGGGTAGGCGAGAGCGCAATACCGACGGCTGAAGCCGTCAGCGGGAAGGCGACTCGGGGGTACTCGGCAGGGATGACGGAGGAAAAGGAGTGAAGCAGGTTTCGAGGCGATCACAGGTATTCATTATTTTTATCTCTGTTTTCGTGATGAAAATAAATTACACGAAAATGAAATATAAACAAATATATGAAAATAAATTTCTTGCTCAATGTTGTGAATAACCGATGGGAGGACGCGCAATGCGTCTCCTTAGCCCTGCTTTCCGGACTGACTGCCTCTACGCCAGTAATTGTTCCGCATAACGTGCAATCACATGACCAAAGCTGGTCGGATTGTTGGCAGCTTGCGATCGCAGGCTTTCCAGAAGGTGCCTAAGCTCAGCATCGCTGGCGCTGGATAAGAATTGTTCATCGAACACACCCGTTATGGCCTCCTGACGTCTTTTAGTCAGATACGCGATATCGAGTGCGAGCTTTTCGATCATCGTCGTGGCGGGAATATCTGTGTGGGACGTGCTTTGGATTTTCCCTGTGAGCAAATAACGGAAGCGCTGTTCGCAATCGTCCTCTGTCGGGGAAATGTGCAGGTCCTCATCGAACCAGTTGCCTTTATAGTGGCCGCAGTGCAACGGGTTTCCTGGTGTGGTCTCGCGCAGGCAAGACGCATGAAGATTGCTGTATTCCAGTGCCAATGGCAGATAATGATCCTGCGGTCTGAAATGTTCGATGTGGCTGCTATCAAGCTCTATTTCCCTGCCGCAATAGCAGCATGAGAAGTTCTGCTCTTGCAGCAAGCAATTATGCAAGTCGCGTTTTTGCGGGTTCTGCAGGGTTGGATAGGTGGGCATCCAGTCTTCGTTTGCGCTGGCTTTCCATTCGGTGAATGACGCAGGCTCAGCTCCTTTGATAACGCGTCTCATCGTCCAATGAGCTCCTTGCGTTTGAGCAACGCTTCGGCACCTGCGAACTCGGGCAGATCGGGCGCTTTCTGTTTTAACGCATCAAGCTGCAGCCTGGCTTTTTCAAGTTCGTTGTTTTCCAGTGTGCTGAATAGCTCGTCGAGCAGTGCTTCAATTTCAGGCTCGCGCTGCGGTACACCCATGACTTCTTCCAGAATACTGCTGGAGTCCAGGCCGTAGGTTGCTCTTGGGTGAGAGCCGTCATGGTTATTCAGCAGGATGACCTCGCCCGGTTGCAGGCTGCCGATGACCTGTGGCGAGTGGCTGGCGGCGATGAACTGTACGCTGGGAAATGCTTTTTTCAGCGCTGGAGCAATAGTGCGTTGCCAGCCGGGGTGCAGATGGATGTCTAGTTCGTCGATCACGATGATGCCGTTTGTCTTGCTTAGCACATCCTTCCCCATGTGCGGGTTGAGCAGGCATATACGGCGAGCGATATCGGCGAAGAGTGCGACCATTCCGCGTTGTCCGTCGCTCAGGTCGTTGAACGGGATCGATTTTTCGCCTACATCGACAACCAAGCCTCGAAGCTCCATGTCGTACTCGATCCCCCTGGAATCAGGTAATGCGCACTGGATAGCTGTATTTATCCAGGTCAGCTCGTCGTCGAACACTCCGTTATGGCGTGCCCTTGACATCCTTTGTAAACGCTCCAGTGTTTTTCCTATAAGCCAGTTTTCAAAGCTCTCTAAATTAGAGGCAGCGTCAGACCACCCGGTATAAGCGTTCAGTCTTGACGGCTTGCTTTGCGCTGCATGCTCTGGGGATACCGGCGATGCTAGCCAGCGTCGATTGGCTTTATAGAAGGCGAGCACCGGTAAGTCAGTCGGTAGAGTCGAGTCTAATGTGCGTAGCTTTTCCTGAAGTTTCAGGCTTATGGGCACGTTGTAGCTAGGGATGGGGCTGTTGCGTTCAAATGATACGTCCCAATTCGGGAAGTCAAACGCATCACCTTTAGCTGAAAGTTTCAGGGGGAAATTGCGCTCAAAACGAATTCTGTCCTCAAATCTCACAATGGTGAATCTGGCGTCAGTCTCAGTAATAAGAGAATGATTTGGTGAGTAGCTCGTATCCATCGTTTGTAGAAAATTCCTGAAACAACAAGCCACCCCCTGCAACAACGACGTCTTCCCACTGCCATTAACCCCCACCACCAGATTGAACCCCGGCTGGAAATCAAAATGAGCATCTTCGTAACAACGAAAATTCTGCAGATGGAGGTGGTCGAGGCGCATGTCGGTTTCCTTTACCAGAACTGGCGGATGCGCCAGTGTACCTTGGCTCACTCTATCCGCCATCGCCCTATCTGTGACTAAACCTTCGCCCCCAGCGGCTGCAACCTCGCCAGCCGCAACGCTACCCCGAGGGCAATCAACAGCAACACCCCGATAAACAGCCCGATGCCGTTCCAGCCCGCGTAATGCCAGAACACTCCGCCACCGGTTCCGGCTACGCTTGAGCCCGCGTAATAGCAGAACAGGTAAAGCGAAGCAGCCTGACCTCTGGCCGTTGTGGCTCTGCGTCCCACCCAGCTACTGGCTACCGAATGCGCACCAAAGAAGCCGAAGGTGAATATCAGCACGCCTGCGATAACCAGTGGCAGCGGTGTGAACAGGGTCAGCAGCAGGCCGGCCAGCATCATCACGATCACGGCCCATAGCACCCGTCGGCGGCCAAGACGGTCGGCCAATGAGCCGATCTTTGCCGAACTGTAAATACCCGACAGATACACCACGGAAAACACCCCGACCACGGCCTGGCTCAGGTTGTAGGGGGCGCTCAAAAAGCGGTAGGCGATGTAGTTGAACAGCGTGACGAATGCGCCCATCAGCAGGAACCCGACCAGAAACAGCAGCGGCAACCCGGCGTCTTTGAACTGCACCACAAAGCCGTCCAGCAGGCTGCGAGGGTGCAGTGAGCGGGGTCGGAAGTTGCGCGATTCCGGGAGGATCTTCCAGAACACCATAGCTGCGATCAGGGCCAGCCCACCGACCACCAGCATCGCCGCGCGCCAGCTTACGTAATCGATCATGACCCCGACGATCAGTCGTCCGCTCATCCCGCCGACCGCGCTGCCGCCGATATACAGCCCCATTGCCAGGCCCAGATGCGTGGGGTGGATTTCCTCGCTCAGGTAAGTCATCGCCACTGCCGCCAGACCGCTCAGCGACAGGCCCACCAGTGCCCGTGTGATAAGTACGCCTTCCCAGCTGGGCATCAGCGCGCTGGCGATGGTGAACAGCGATGCACAGAACAGCGCCATGACCATCACCGATTTGCGCCCCAGCCGATCGGATATCGGTCCGGTGATCAGCAGGCCGATGGCGAGCATCGCCGTGGCGACGGACAGAATCAGGCTGCTCTGGGCTGCTGAAAGGGAAAATTCGCCGGACAGCGTCGGCATCATCGGCTGGACGCAATACAGCAGGGTGAACGTCGAGAACCCGCCAGCGAACAGCGCCAGTGCGGTGCGTTTGAAAAGCGGTGTGTTCTTCTCGATGTAAGTGTCGCCAGACGTTTTAGCGGAGGCATTCAGGTCTGTGGTGGATGGGGCGACGGCAGGATTCAAGGTAGACCTCGGAGCACGATTGGGCAGGCAGTGAAAAAATCATATAGCCCGCCAATCATTCCATCCAATATATTGTTCGACCTGTTTGATAGGTAAAACGACTTAATGGAGGCCGCATGGAATTGCGTCATCTGCGTTACTTCATCGCGGTTGCCGAAGAGCTGCATTTCGGTCGTGCAGCCCAGGCGCTGGGTATCTCCCAACCGCCGCTGAGCCAGCAGATCCAGACGCTGGAGCAGGAGCTGGGCACGCGTCTGTTTGACCGCACCAACCGGCGTGTCGAACTGAGTGAATCCGGGAGGCTGTTTCTCGATGAGGCGCGTCTGGTGCTGGCGCAGGTCGATAAAGCCACTGATGTTGCCCGGCGTGCGCAACTGGGTGAAATCGGCGAGCTGAAGATTGGCTTCACGTCGTCGGCACCGTTCACTTCCAGCATTCCGCAGGCGATTTTTGCTTTCCGTCAGGCTTATCCGGATGTGCACCTGACCCTGACCGAAATCACCAGCCAGGAAGTGGCAGCAGGGCTTGAAGACAAGACCATTCAGGTCGGCATCATGCGCCCGTTGGCGTTACCCGATTCGCTGGTGGTGTTTGAGCTGCTGAACGAGCCGCTGGTGGCGATCATGCGTGCCGACCATCCCCTGGCGGCAGAAAGCGAGGACGGGATTTATATGTCGGCACTGGCCGCCGAGCCGTTCGTGTTCTTCCCGCGCACTTATGGCAGCGGCATTTATGCGCAGGTTCTGAGTCTGGCACGCGCCGCGGGTTTCAGCCCGCTGATCACTCAGGAAGCGGGCGAAGTGATGACCATCATCGGCCTGGTCGCAGCTGGACTGGGCGTCACCGTGCTGCCAGCGTCCTACCGCCGAATGCGCATCGATAGCGTGGTCTACCGCAACGTCCTCGACCCCGGCGCGACCAGCGCGGTGTGGCTGGTGCAGCGCAAGGACGAACAGTCACCAATGGCCAAGGCATTTACCGAGCTTTTAACGCGCAATGTCGCACGATAGTTGAGGTTATCGTTCCGCACGCTCCGCGTGGGAATGCCTGTCGTGACGCTCTGCGTCACAAATCTGCGCCGTGCCGCAGACTCAAGACCGGACGCAGATCGTCCAGAACTGCATGCGACGCAGAGCGACGCACGATAGTTGAGGTTATCGTTCCGCACGCTCCGCGTAGGAATGCCTGTCGTGACGCTCTGCGTCACAAATCTGCGCCGTGCCGCATATTCAAGATCGGACGCAGAGCGTCCAGAACTGCATGCGACGCGGAGCGCCGCACGATAGTTGAGGTTATCGTTCCGCACGCTCCGCGTGGGAATGCCTGTCGTGACGCTCTGCGTCACAAATTTGCGCCGCGCCGCATATTCAAGACCGGACGCAGAGCGTCCAGAACGTCATGCGACGCGGAGCGACGTACGAGAGTTGAGACGTGCGTGGTCTCACCCCCAACGCTTGAATATCAATGACGTATTCACCCCGCCAAAGGCAAAGTTGTTGTTCATCACATATTCATTATTCATCCGCCGAGGTTCTCCGACGATGTAGTCCAGTTCGCCGCACTGTGAGTCGATGTCGACCAGGTTCAGCGTGTGGATATAGCGGTCGCTGTTGAGCATTTCGATGCTGAACCATGACTCCAGTGCGCCGCAGGCTCCCAGTGTGTGGCCGAGGAAGCTTTTCTGCGAGCTCAGTGGCATGCGTGAGCCGAACAAGCTGCTCGTGGCAAGGGTTTCGGCGATGTCGCCCTGTTCGGTGGCGGTGCCGTGACCGTTGACGTAACCGATGGCGTCGGGCGACAGGTTGGCATCTTCCAGGGCCAGCTCCATGGCGCGACGCATGGTGGCCTGCTCGGGACGAGTGCTGTGGGCGCCGTCGGCATTGCTGCCGAAGCCGACGATTTCGGCGTAGATGTGTGCGCCACGTGCCTGGGCGTGCTCGAGCTCTTCGAGCACCAGCATGCCGCCGCCTTCACCGATCACCAGACCGTCGCGCCCGCTGTCGTAGGGGCGCGGTGTGGTGTGTGGCGCGTCATTCTTGAGGCTGGTGGCGTACAGCGCGTCGAAGACCATGGCCTCGGTCGGGCACAGCTCTTCGGCCCCGCCCGCCAGCATCAGCGGCAGACGGCCAAACTTGATTGCCTCGTAGGCATAGCCGATGCCCTGACTGCCACTGGTACAGGCGCTGGAGGTCGGAATCAGGCGTCCGGTCAGGCCGAAGAAAATGCTGATGTTGGCGGCGGTGGTGTGCGGCATCATCCGTACGTAGGAGTTGGCGTTCAGGCCCACTGCCACCGAGTTGATCAGCATGTTGCCGAAGGCCTTGATCTCGTCGGTACTGCCGGTCGACGAGCCGCAGGCAGTGCCCATGCGTCCGTCGCGAATGAGCGGATCATTCAGCAGCCCGGCGTCGATCAGCGCTTGCTCCGCAGCAGCCACCGCCAGTCGCGACACGCGGCCCATGCTGCGCAGTTGCTTGCGTGTCCAGTGTGCGGGCACCGCGAAATCGTCGATGGGGCCAGCCAGTCGGGTATTCAGTTCGGCGAAACGGTTCCACTCGTCCATTCTGCGGATGCCGCTGCGATTGGCGGTGAAGCTCGCATCGATTGTCGGCCAGTCGCTGCCCACCGAGGTAATGCCGGACATCCCGGTGACGACCACACGCTTCATCAACACAGCCCTCCGTTGACGGCCAGCACCTGACGGGTGATGTAGCTTGCTTCGGCCGACATCAGGAAATTCACGGCACCCGCCACTTCCTCGGGCGTGCCCATGCGTTGCGCCGGGATCATCTTCATCAGTTCGTCGACTGGCACGTTCTCATCCAGCATTGCGGTGTCGATCAGCCCTGGCGCGACGCAGTTGACGGTGATTTTGCGTTTGCCCAGTTCGATGGCCAGGGCCTTGGCGGCACCGATCAGGCCGGCCTTGGAGGCGCTGTAATTGACCTGGCCACGATTGCCGATAAGGCCGGAAACCGAGGTGATGCAGACAATACGGCCCGCCGCGCGACGGCGAATCATCGGCATGGTCAGCGGGTGCAGCACGTTATAGAAACCGTCCAGGTTGGTACGCAGCACCTGATCCCAGTCATCATCGCTGAGTGCCGGAAAAGCGCCGTCGCGGGTCAGCCCGGCGTTGAGCACCACGCCGTAATAAGCGCCGTGGGTCTCCACATCAGCTTCCAGAATCGCCTTGCAGGCGGCCCGGTCCGAGACATCGAATTGCAGCACGCGCGCCTGACGGCCCAGCGCAACGATTTCGGCCTGTACGGCTTCGGCCTCGCTGCGACCTGTGCGGCAATGCAGGATCAGGTCGTATCCGGCCTGGGCCAGACGCAGGGCGATGGCGCGGCCGATGCCACGGCTGGAGCCGGTGACCAGTATCGATTCAGTCATGCCGGGGCTCCTTCAGCCAGATAGTCAGCAGTGTTGGGCGGGCAATATACATTGAGTCGGGCAAAAGCCTTGATATCCGGTCCGGTCAGGGTGCATTCGAACACGCCCATGCCGCTGTCGTCCTGCAAGGAGCGCACGGCATGGATATGCAGCTCGCTGCCCAGCGGGAAGCGCGTTACGTTGCATTCGAACTTGCGGCTGCCGAGCAGAAACCCCAGCTTGACCGCTTCACCCTTGGTGCGCGCCTGGCAACCGGCATAGGCCGCGACGCTCTGGGCCATCAGCTCTACGCCAAGCCAGGCGGGCAGGCTGCCGTCCGGCTGGTTGAACAGACCATCGGCGCGCACGGTCAGGCGGGTTTTAATCTGCTCTTGGTCAAAACTCAGCACCTGATCGATGAGAATCATGTCGCCAGCATGGGGGATGAGTTCGGCGAGCGGCCACTCGGTCATGGGGCATCTCCGATAATCAGGCTGATGTTGTTGCCACCGAAGGCAAACGAGTTGCTCATCATGTAACGAGCATTTGCAGGTGCCAGGCGCGAACCTGGCAGTGTCCATTGCAGTGCAGGCAATAGCGGGTCAGCTTCGCCATCCCACAAGTGCGGGGGCAGTGCCTGTTCGCTGTTGTCCGGTGCCAGGCTCAACCAGCAAAACGCGACTTCCAGCGCACCCGCCGCGCCCAGCGTGTGGCCGCTGAGCGGCTTTGTCGACGAGCAGGGCACACCGTTCGGGAATACCGCCTGCACGGCCAGGCTTTCCATCGCATCGTTATGCGGCGTAGCGGTGCCATGCAGGTTCAGATAGCCGATCTGTGCGGCATCGAGTCGGGCACTGCCTAACGCTTGCAGCATGGCATCCCGCGCACCCCGCCCGGTAGGTTCGGGGGCCGAGATGTGGTGGGCGTCGCAACTGGCACCCGCGCCCAGCAGGGCAATCGAGTGGCTGTTGGCAGCTTCGCGGGTCATCAGAAACAGCGCTGCCGCCTCGCCGATGTTTATCCCGTTGCGGTGCGTGGAAAACGGATTGCACAGTTGTGGCGACATGGCTTCAAGCGCCGAGAACCCATTGAGGGTCAACCTGCACAGGCTGTCGACTCCGCCGCACAGCACCGCATCGCACAGGCCCATGTCCAGCGCCCGGCGTGCGCTGAGCAGCGCCCGCGCGCTGGACGTGCAGGCTGTGGAAATCACATAGGCCGGGCCGCTCAATTGCAGCCAGCTGGCCAGGAAGTTCGCCGGTGCGCCCAGTTCCTGTTGGCGATAATCGTAATCGTCGGGGAAGGTCTTATCACGCAGCCAGCTTGCCATGCTCTCGCTTGCTTCATCGATACCCGAGGTGCTGGTGCCGACGATCACGCCAATCCGCCCGGCTCCGTAGCGCGCGATAGCCTGACGAATGTCATCTTCGATCTGCAAGGCCGCGGCCAGCAGCAACTGGTTGTTGCGGCTGCGCTGCGATTGCATGGTGGGCGGAATGGGCGGCAATGCGGATTTGACCGCGCCGACCGGCAACGCGCGTTCCGGCACCCAGCCGCTTTCGAACACCATGCCCGAGCTGTCGCCTGCGAACAGTCTGCGCGACACCTCTTCACGGCTGTCGCCCAGCGAGCAGATCAGGCCCAGCGCATTGAGATAGGCAGTCATGGCATGCTCTCGTCGTTCAGCGGTGTAACCCTGTAGCTCAACCCGTCCTTGAGACGGATGGTGTAGGCGTTGGCTGACTGATATTCGACCAGCCAGCGATCATCCAGACGCCGCTGCATGCCCTGGCGGTACGCCGTGGGGTAGCGGCCATGCATTTCCAGATCCGAGGTCATGGCGAACATTATTGCCGCAAACAGCTCGCGTGCTTCGGGGTTGGGGGGAAGCAGACCGTCGGCTTGCCATTGTCCGTTGATCAGCAACTGGCGAGCCTGGGGAATACCCAGCGGGTCCATCATCGACCAGCGCAATCCGCCGTTTTCGCGCTGGATGATCAGTAACCAGTCCTGATGCTGATCGGCCTGGCGACGCTCGATGTGCAGCTGCATCGGCAATTGCATGGTCGGTGCGGTGGTCGGCAGCGGTGCCTGTGCAGCGCAGCCGCCCAGCAGCAGAAAGGCCAGAAATAATACCCGGATCATGATGCGCCACCTTGTAGCGGTTTGCGGGCCACGACATTGACCAGCGTTTCCTCACGTTGCCCGAACGGCCTGGGCTTTTGCAGTTTCAAGACTTCGAGCAGGCCGAAGTCCCTGGCGCGGCTCCACCACAGGTAAGGGTACGAAACATTCGGTGCATCGAACTCGAAACCCTGGTCGCGGATCATCTGCAGATACTGCGCCGCGCTTTTCTGAACGTGCATGGGGTGACGGAACAGCCAGCGAATCACCCAGGTGTCGATGTACGCCTCGGTCGACTCGGCGAACAGCAGGTAGCCGCCTGGCTTGAGTACACGATAAAACTCGGCCAGCGCCTGCTCTTGCTCGACCAGATGATGAAAGGTCTGGTGACAGAACAGCAGATCGACGCTGGCGTCCGGCACTTGCAACGCCGCGCAGTCACTGCCGATCAGCTCGACCTCTATGCCTCTGGCGCGCGCCTCCTGACGGCTCATCTCCAGGCTGTGCAGGTCGGCATCGACACCAATCAGCCTTGAAGGCTGAAAAACCCTGCTCAGGTGCTGAAACGACTTGCCCTGCCCGCAACCGGCGTCGAGCAAAACCGGTGCTGGCGGAAGCGCGCTATCGAACAGGCTGCGCAAGTCGTCTATCGCCACGCGCAGCACGCGGTACTGCCAGATGTTACTGCGCAGAAACCACAGGCCGAAGCGGGTTTCCTCGACATAGCTGTCACTCAGGAACGGTCGATTCATGAGTCACCGTCCGCGCAGATTTCCGAGAGTGTGCGCAAGCGACGTTTAGGCTCGCTGACAAACGGGTTGCGCTCATCCCAGGCATAACCAGCCAGAATCGAGCTGATCATGCGGCGGATGTCCGGAGCGCTGCCGGGGTAGAAAATCACGCTCTGGAACGTACCGTCGTACCAGCCCTCGACATAGGCGCGAAAGGTGTCGACGCCACGTTTCAACGGAACGGCGAACTCGCTTTCCCAGTCCACGCTCTCACCCTGCAATTGTCGATTCAGCACGCCAGCGGCCATGCTCGCCGAACGCATGGCGATGGTCACGCCAGATGAAAACACCGGGTCGAGGAATTCCGCCGCATTGCCCAACAGCGCAAAGCCTTTGCCATGAAGGGTTTTGACGTTGGCCGAGTAACCGCCGATGGTCCTTGCCGGTGTATCCCAGACCGCATTTTTCAGCACGCTGGCCAGTTGCGGTGTTTCATCGATAAAGGCGCGCAGGCAGGCATCCAGGTCCTCGGGCTTGTCGTTGAAGCGCTCGGCCGAGGCCACGACGCCTATCGAACAGCGACCTTCGCTGAACGGGATCGACCAGAACCACACATCGCTGTGCTGCGGATGGATGCTGACCAGGATCTTCTGACGGTCGAAGGGCGGGCTTTCGATATGGTCTTCGATATGGGTAAACACCGCCTGACGCACCGGAAAGCCCGACGGCGCTTCCAGGTCCAGCAGGCGCGGCAGTACGCGGCCATAGCCGCTGGCGTCGAGTACGAAGCTGGCCTGCACGCTGTATTCGCTGCCGTCCTCACGCCTCACACGCAAAACCGGCTGCGGGCCATCGAAGTCGGCGCTGATGATCTCTTCCTGATAGCGGATGTCCACGCCTTGCAGCGCAGCCTGATCGGCGAGCAGTTTGTCGAACTCGCTGCGCTGCACCTGAAAGGTCGTCGGCTTGCCGTTGCTGAAGGTATCGCCAAAATCGAAATCGCTGTACTGCTCGCCGCGCGCAAAGGCAGCACCGTTCTTGAGCTGGAAACCGGCGGCCTGCACGGCGTCGAGCATCCCGGCTTCTTCGACGAAGTCCAGGCAATGGCACAGCAGGCTTTCGCCGATGGAGAAGCGCGGGAACAGCTGGCGCTCGATGATCAGCACGTCATGGCCCTGGCGTTTGAGCAGGGCAGCCGCTATTGAACCGGCCGGGCCGGCACCGATGATGACGACCTGACGAATTTCCCTATCAGTGATGGGCACAGGTATTCCTTTTCGGTTGGGCGGTGGCTGGGAGTGACGACAACGCTGCAAGACTCATGCGTGTGGCCCTTCAGCATTGGCTGGCGAATGAAGCCCTTTACGCGGGCTGGCCCAGGGCGCCAGGAGGAAGCTGAACGCCAGCCCCAGACTGACCGACAGGCCGAAGTTGCTGATCGCCGGGGTGCCGGAAACAGCCAGCAGGCCGAACGACAGCCAGGTGGTGACCGCTGCCAGCAGCGTGCCCAGCAGGCTGACCGCCGCGCCGCCTATCTGCTCGCGCATCAGAATGGCGTAATCGACGCTGATCGCCGTGACCAGCAGCAGGCCGAACAGGCTGAACAGAGTCAGCGGCTGACCGAGCCAGCCCAGGCTGGCGAGGCTGCACAGGGCCGCCAGCAGGGGCAGGGCGACAATGCGCAACGCACCGCCGAAGCCAAACGGAGCGATCAGCAGCAGGACGATCAGTACGCACGATGCCAGCTTCAATTCCGCTGCGCTGATCTGCGTGTGGGCGAACACCTCATTGAGTTCCCCCAAGCGGTCGACCAGTTGCACGCCCTCCAGGCCGATGGCCTGCACGCGCAGCAACGCCATGCTGTTCATGCCACGCAGGCTGACGATGCTGGCTACCTGAGCGTCGCCTTCGTCATCTTCGCTGGCGCCCAGCCAGAGCGTACGCCACGGTTCGCTGAGCGGGCCTTGAAGCGCCTGATCAATGTCTTGCGTTGGCAGTGCCTGCAATTGCGCGAGTTCGGTTTTCAGTGCGTTGGCCGGAACGCCAAGCTGTACCAGTGGCGCCCAGTGTTGCGGCAATTTGCCCAGTGCATCACGGGTCAGTTGCTGCTCGGCAGGCGAATCCAGCAACTGGTTGAGCGCCATGTAACCCTGCAGCTTGTCCATGCTGACCAGTTGATCGAGCCGCTGAGTCAGTGCCGACTGCCGATCCAGCAACTGCTGTTGATCCTTGCCGCGCACCAGAAAGAACTGGCTGGTGGGCTGATAACCGGTAATCCGCGCGATAGCCTGGGCTTCGTCGGTCAATGCCTGAGGTGCCGAGACCCATTGGCGAATATCGTTCTTGGTAGCCAGATGCCAGAGCCCGCCACCGCAGAAGGCCAACAGCAGCACCAGCAGAATCGGCGTGCTGATGCGCTGCAACAGCGCAGCGCGGCAATCGAGCATCAGTTGCGCCAGTTTCAGCGGCCATTGCGCGGGGCTGATTTCGACTTTTGCAAGCAGTGCAGGCAGCAGACACACCGCGGTCAGGTAAGCGCCGATCAGGCCAGCGGCGGAGAACACGGCAATTTGTGTCAGTGCCGGGAACGGCGTCCAGGCCAGGGCGATATAGCCGATACAACTGGTGATCAGGCTCAGCGTCAGGCCCGGCAGGGTCAGGCGCAAGGCGGGCCAGCTGCGCCAGGGTTTCAGGCTCCAGCTCTTGGACAGATAATGCAGCGGGTAATCCACCGCCACACCAATCAGGCTGGAGCCCAGCACCAGCGTCATGACGTGCATGCTGCCAAACAGCGCCACGCAAGCCACTGCGCCGAAGAGCATGCCGACCACCACCGGTACGAACGCCAGCAGCACGCTCCAGCGGCGGAATGCGAGCAACAGCAGCAACAGGATGCCGAGCGTTGCGCCGCCGCCCACCCAGGTGATTTCCCGGCTGGCCTGCTTCTGCCCGTTAGCGGCGTACAGCAGGCCGCTGGCGGCGAGCAATTGCCCACCGGCCTGCTGCGCCTGCACCCGCGCTTTCGCCAGCAGGTCGGCGACCTGACCGGGCAGGTGCAGGTCGAAGGCATCGGTTCGGGTTCGCGAACGCAGCAGTACCCAGCTTTTGCCCTCGGCGCTGGCAATCAGCGCGCCGCTGGCCAGATCCGCCTCGACCGAGCCCTGTTTCGGCAAGCCGTTCTGGATACGTCCGGTCAGCCCCAGCCAGTCATCCTGACCCGGCACCAGGCTGAACCCGGCAAACGGGTCGAAGAGTGTTTGTACGCGCTGCTCGATGAACGTCTTCGGCTCATCGATCAACAGAGCGCGATCGGCTGCCGGCAACATCGCGATTCGCCCTTGCAGCAACTGGGTGCGCAACGCGGGCAGATCGGCTTGCAGCGACCACTGAACCTTCTCGAACAGGCCGCTCGCTTGCCATTGCTCCGCCAGCGTGCGAGCCAGTTCCACAGCCTGCTGGCGGTCGGTGTGTCCCACCAGCACGAGCATTTCGCGATTGAGCGGCTCCTGCATGCGCTTTTCGGCGCTCACCACCAGTTCGTCGTTGTCAGTGCCCGGCACCAGTTCCATGAGGTTGGCCGACAGCGGTGAGCGGTCGTGCCACTGCCAGCCGGCCAGCGCCAGCACGCTTGCCAGAATCAGCAGGAACAGTCGCGGCAATAGCCGCTCAGTCTTTGAAGTCATTACGCTGCGCATCGGTCAGGGTGGGGGCACTGCTGCTGTCGATCATTTTCAGGACGGTACTGTCGCCCTGGGTTTCCAGCAACTCGATACGCTGGACCAGTTCGCCGCCATCGATGTTGATCTGTTTGAACACTTGTTGCAGCAGCATCGAGCGCGGCGTGAGCGTGAGTTGCCAGGCGCTCGCGTCGCCCTTGAGCTGCAAGTCGAAATCCCGTTGCAGGCCGCTGCTGTCGCCCTGCAATACAGCAAGGAACAAGCGGTTCTGCTCGGCCCCGGCATTCTTGTTCGGTACGGGCTTCCAGGTGCTGACGTCGCCCACGCTTTCGCGGCGGGAAATGCCGCTGGCATTGATGCGGTAATCCTGTTTCAGCGGTGTTTCCAGCAGCCAGAGCAGCCCGAAATCCCTGGCGAGCACGAAGCGGCCCTTGCTGAGCAGCGGTTGCGGCAGGGCGCGCAGGTGTTTTTCCTGAATGAAGCGCCCTTGCACCACCGCAGGTTTAGCCAGCTGGTCACTCAGTTGTTGCAGATCGAAAGCCTGCGCCAGTGAAGACAGGCACAGCAACCCCAGTAGCAGCAAGGCGCGAAACGAACGGTTCATGGCAAGGCTCTCTTCACTGCATCGATAAAGACCTGGGGCGAAGCCAGTTGCATTTCCCGGCTCTGGCTGTCGACCGCAACCTGCACGCTGCTGGCGCGGGTCAGGCGTTCGCCGGTGTGTGCGTCGGTGATCAGGTAGTTGATCTTCAGACGGTTCTCCCACTCCACCAGACTGGCGCGTACGTTCAGTGTCTGGCCGAACACCGCGCTGCGCACATAGCGCAATTGCAGGTCGATCACCGGCCAACCATAACCGGATTCGAGCATCTGCATGTAGTTATGACCGATGTGGTCGAGCAATGCGCAGCGGGCGACTTCCAGGTATTTGACGTAATGCCCGTGCCAGACGATGTTCATCATGTCGACGTCGAAAAACGGCACCACGATTTCGGTGTCGACGTGCAGAAAACCCTTACTGCGCATGCAACCTCCAGCGGCGGTTGGCAATATGTTTCAGGCACAGGCGCAGTTCATTCTCCAGCGCCCGGTCTTCGATGACAGGGGCAAAGTCCTCGCCCAGTTGTTGGTGCATGGCCGCCAGTGCCGGTGGCAGCGGGCGCGCATCGGCGGCCTTGCTGCGCAGCCATATACCCTGGTTGGCGGCGATCAGCGTGGCGGCGGCAACCTGCTCGGTCAGCTCCAGCACCCGAATGGCGTCACGCGCAGCGATGGTGCCCATGCTCACCTTGTCCTGATTGTGGCATTCGGTGGAGCGCGAGAACACGCTGGCCGGCATGGTGTTTTTCAATGCTTCGGCGGTCCATGCGCTGGTGCCTATCTGCACCGCCTTGAAACCGTGATTGAGCATGGCCCGCTCGGCGCTGGCCCCCGACAGATTGCTCGGCAAGCCGTGGTTGTAACGTTCGTCGACCAGCAGCGCCAGTTGCCGGTCGAGCAGGTCTGCGACATTGGCCACCAGCGTTTTCAGGCTGTCCATGGCAAACGCAATGTGCCCGCCGTAGAAATGCCCGCCGTGCAACACGCGCTCTGCTTCGGCATCGATGATCGGGTTGTCGTTGGCGCTGTTCAGCTCGATCTCGATGAACGAGCGCAGCCAGTTCAGGCTGTCGGCCAGCACGCCCAGCACATGCGGTGCGCAACGCAGCGAATAGCGGTCCTGCAAGCGATGCAGCGGTGCGGTTGGCGCGTCGATGGCCAGGTCCTGACGCAACCATGCGGCTACCTGCATCTGACCCGGATGCGGCTTGGCGGCGAACAGGCGCTCGTCGAAGTGCTCCGGGTTGCCTTGCAGCGCCACCACGTTCATGGCGGTGATACGGGTCGCCAGTTGCAGCAGGTAATCGGCGCGGGCGAACGCCAGGCACGCGATGCCGGTCATGACCGCGGTACCGTTCATCAGCGCCAGCGCTTCCTTGGGGCGCAGCACCAGCGGTGTCCAGCCCAGTTCGCGGTGCACATCGCTGGCCGGACGGCGCTCGCCACGGAACATCACGTCGCGCTCGCCGGACAGGGTCGCGGCCACGTAAGACAGCGGGGTCAGATCACCGCTGGCACCCACCGAGCCCTCTTCCGGGATCAGCGGCAGCACGTCGTGATCGATAAACGCCTGCAAACGCTCAAGCAGTTCGACACGCACCCCGGAAACGCGTTGGCACAGTGACTGCAAACGCGCCGCCAGCACTGCCCGGGTGGCCTGGGCGTCCAGCAGCTTGCCCAGCCCGCAGCCGTGAAACGTGTACAAATGTTGCGGCAGCGCCTCGACATGCTCCAGCGGCACGGCCACCACGCAGGAGTCGCCGTAGCCGGTGGTGACGCCGTAGATCACGCCTTCCTTGTTCAGTAACGAATCGAGAAACTGCGCGCCCCTGGCGATGCGTGCGCGAAATTCAGCGTCGCCTTGCAACGCACTCGGCGCCTGACGATTGGCCAGGGCCAGTACGTCTTCGATACACAAGGCGCGCTCACCGAAAATGATCGGGTCAGGAGCTTGAATCATCATCGGACTTCCAGAATGGGTAGAAATTGAACCACTGCTGCGGGGCTTCCAGGCAGTAGTGCCCAAGACGCTCGGCATAACGTGTGGCCCAGTGGGCGATGACCTGGGCGCGGTCGCTGCGCCGCCATTCGATGGCGTCGGCGAACGGTTCGAGAATCACCCGATAGCCCTTCGGGCCTTTAAGGCAGAAAAACAGATTGACCTGGCACTTGAGCAGACCGGCCAGTAGCCACGGGCCTTGCGGAAACGTCGCGGGCTTGCCCAGAAAGTCGACCCGCACATTGCGCCCGCCGTGCAGGGCAACGCGGTCACCGGCGATGGCCAGCCACTCGCCTTCGTCCAGACGCTGGCTCAGTTGCAGCATGATCGCCGGGTCCAGCTCGCTGACCTGAATCAGGCGCAGGTTGGTCGCCCCGGCTTCACCGAGCAGGCGATTGAAGCGTTCGGCGTGCTTGGTGTGTACCAGCACGTTCATGGTGACTTTTTCGCCGAGCTCGGCCAGTGCGCGGCACACCTCAAGGTTGCCCAGATGCGCCCCCACCAGCATCTGCCCGCGCTCGCCGCGCAGGTTGTGGCGTAGCAGGGCAGGGTCGATGATCTCGATCTGCTCGATGCCCAGCTTGCCGTTCCATACGTCAAGCTTGTCGAGCAGTGCCTCGGCGAAGGCCATGAACTGGCCAAACACGCGCCGTTGGCTGGGGCGCAGTTCGGGTCTGGCGCTCCAGTCCGCCAGGCGCTGCTGGTATTCCCAAATGCTGTGTCGGGCACGGCGGCCGAAGGCGAAGAAATACAGGACGATGCCATACAGCACCGGGCTGAGCAGGCGACGACCGAGCACGCGCATGCCCCAGGCGGTAAGCTTCATGAGCAGGAAACTGCCACGCTCTTCGTGACTGGCCCAATGTTCCTTGGGCGATTTTTTAATGGTCATGAGCGCCACCGTCGCCAGAGGATCACCGGCAGACGCATCAGCATGCCGAAGAACAGCTTGGCGTGCATTTTCGAGATCAGGGCGTTGTCGTGAAACAGGCGGAAATGCGACAGGCCGTCCTGCGGATAGTGAACGCGGGTCGGCAGCCAGCGCATCGCCTGGCCGCGCCATGACAGGCGCACGAGAATTTCCGAGTCGAAGTCCATGCGCCTGCCGATCTGCACGCTGTCGATCAGCGCCAGAACCGGGGCCAGCGGGTAGAGCCGAAAGCCGCACATGGAATCGCGAATGTGCAGCGACAGGGTGTTGATCCATACCCAGACGTGGGTGAGATAACGGGCGTACAGGCGGCCTTTGGGCACGCTTTCGTCGTACTGCGGATAGCCACAGATCAACGCTTGCGGGTACTGGCGTGACTGCTCCAGAAACACCGGAATATCGCTCAGGTCATGCTGACCATCGGCATCGACCTGCAGCGCATGGCTGAAACCCAGGCGTGCCGCCTCGCGAAACCCGGCCATGACCGCGCCGCCCTTGCCTTGATTGACCGGCAGGCGCAACAGGTAGATATCCTTACCCTGCGCCAGTTGCTGTAACACCGCGGCGCAAGCCGGGCTGCTGGCATCGTCCACCAGTATGCAGGGCAAGCCTGCATTGCGGACGGCCTTGACCACGTTGGGCACGGCCAGCTCGTGGTCGAACACCGGAATGATCACGCAAGGCTTATGCATGGCCGCCCTCCAGCACAATCCGGCCACTGGAGCAGGGTGCGTTTTCGCTGTTGTGAAAGGCGAAATGCAGCTTTGAGCGTGCGGCATCGAAGCGCAGGGTCAGTTTCAGGCGGTCGCCGGGGCGCACCAGTTGCTGAAACTTGAGCACTTCCATGCCGGCAAAGTCGGTTGGCAGATTCAACAGGCGCTGACCCAGACTGATCGCCCATTCGACCTGAACCACGCCGGGCAAGACCGGTGCCTTGGGAAAGTGGCCGCTGAAAAATGCCAGATCTGGCGGGACGCTCAATTGCAGGTGCAGCTCGCCTTCGACGTTCTGTTGCTCAAGCACTTCTGGCTGTTTCGAGCGTGGCGCCAGCAGCAGCGCCTCGACCTCTGCCTGAGGCAGCTTGCCCTGGGCGTTGAGCGGCATCTGCCGCAGCAGACGCCAGCGACGCGGCAGAGCGATGGTTTCGCAATGCGGTTGCAGGTACTGTCGCAAGGCTTCGGTGAGCGCCCGACGGCCCTGATTGCGCAGGGCCAGCAAGCCCGCGTCGCTCAGCACCAGCAGCGCGCCCAGCGAGGCACGGTTTGCCTGCACCACGCCAAGGCGCGCTTCACTCACCCACGGGTGAGCCGCGAGGGCCTGCTCGATCAGCGGCAAGGACACGCGTTTCTCTTCGAGTTTGACGATGCGGTCGAGCCTGCCCAGCAGTTCGAAGCGCCCGTCTGCACCGATCAGCGCCGCATCGGCGGTCTGCTCGACATGGCCGGGCGGCAGATAGGGCGAGCTGATGCGCAGCGCACCTTCGTCGTTCTGACTCAGCTCTACGCCATCGAAGGCTTGCCAGCGTTGTTCGCCCTGCCGCCAGGCGATGCCACCGGTTTCTGAACTGCCGAGAATTTCCGTCGGCCACTGGCCAAGACGTTGTTGCAGGCTTTGCGCCGCTTCGGCTGGCAATGCGCCGCCGGATGAAAACACCCGGCGCACGGCACTGAGGCTGCTCCAGTCGAGGTTGTCGCCCATGCGCTTGAGCAGTGCCGGGCTGGCGACCCAGGCAAAGGACGGGTATTCGCGGCTGGCGCGTTGCAGGTCTTCGGCAAACGGCAACTGGCGGCGCACGAACGGGCGTGCGGCGCACAGCGGCCATAGCAAACGGAACAGCAGCCCATAAATATGTTGCGTCGCGACGCTGCCGATCATGCATGCCGAACCAAGCTGCGCGCCCCACAACTGTTCCAGCCCGCAGACTTCGTTGGCCAGCTGGCGCAGGCTTTTTTCAATCAGTTTGGGCTCGCCGCTGGAACCCGAGGTGCACAGGCTCAACCGGCACTGGTCAAGGTCGAGCGCTGCCGGAGCCAGCTGCGCGGCGTGCAGATCGCTTAAATGCGTGTCGTGCGCCAAGTCGGTCAGCCACAGGTCGACCTGATTGGCCCAGCGCTCGCGGGTCTGGCCTTGCAAGTCAGCGGGTAGCAACACATGCACACCGGCGCGCCAGGCGCCGAACAAGGCGACGGCCAGGTCAGCGGCATCTTCAAGGTGTACTGCGAGGTTTTTGATACCGCGGGCTTGCAGCCCTGCGGCCACGCTCAGTGCCTGATCACGAAATTGCGCGTGGTCCAGGGTCGGGGCCAGCGTCAGCAGCCGGTCGGGCAGGGCGTCGAGCAGCAAGTGTTCAAGGTTCAACCAGTTCATGCGATCCATTTCATTTGCCGCCCGCAGCGGGTGGGCGGACTATCCATTCAACAGCGAACAACAGGCCCATCAACCCGTAGGAAACCAGGCCGGTGTACAGCGTCCACCAGGACAACGGTGCCCAGAGCGTCAGTATGGCTGCCGTGAGGCCATTGGCGAGGAAGAACAGGCACCAGATCTGCGTGACTTTACGGGTGTAGCGGATGCCGGACTCGGGCAGTTCAGGGCGGTTTATGCGCGCCATTCTTTCCACGATCGGCGGGCCGTAGACCATGCTTGAACCGAACAGGCCGAGCATGAACGCGCTGACCAGTACCGGATACCAGCGCAGCATCAGGTGGCTGTCGAGTACGCCCAGCGCCACGCAAAAAACCAGGGCGACAATCGCCATCGCCAGGCTGCCTGGCTTGCGCTCGCCGGTCAGTGCGCGCGCCAGCCACAGGCTGCCCAGCAGCAGCGCGAACTGCCACGGGGCGAAGTGTTCGGTTCCCCAGTAGACGGCAAACGGATACAGCACACCGGCCAGTACCAGAATCAGGCCAATCAGCCGCTTCATTCGGCCGTATTGACCAGTTTGTAGACGGCCTCTACCACGTCGTTCACGGTTCTGACTGATTTGAACTCTTCAGCGGCAATCTTCTTGCCGGTCTTGCGTTTGATGTGGTCGATCAGGTCCACGGCATCGATGCTGTCGATTTCCAGGTCCTGATACAGGTTGGCTTCAAGTGTGACCCTCTCAGGCTCCAGTTCGAACAGTTCCACCATTGCGGCGCGCAGGATTTCGAAGATGTCTTCACGGGTTTGCATGTTCAATTCTCAGGCCGGTTGTCTGGCGCTGACGAAGGCCGCAAGGCTGTCGACGCTGGCGAAATGGTTACGGGTGTCCTTTGCATCGGCATCGATCTTGATGCCATAGCGCTTCTGGATGGCCAGGCCCAGTTCGAGCGCATCCACCGAGTCCAGTCCCAGTCCTTCGCCGAATAGCGTCATATCGTTGCCGATATCTTCCGGGGTGATGTCTTCGAGGCCCAGGGCATCGATGATCAACAATTTAATGTCCTGGTGCAGATCGCTCATCTGAGGCGAGCTCCTTGGTGAAATAGTCATGCAGGTAATCGTTGAGCTTGCGGGACGCCACGGGCGGCGGACCCAGCGAACTGAAGGCGGTGGGGTCTATATCGGCACCGACGCGCAAACTGAAGTGCACGCGGCGTTGTGCAATGCGATACCAGGGCTCGGCCTTGGTCAGAGTGGTCGGCTGGACCTTGATGGTCACCGGGGTGATCATGCTCGCGCCACGCAGTGCAATGGCGGCCGCGCCCCGGTGAAAGACCGGCGGCTGACCCGGCTGGGTGCGGGTGCCTTCGGGGAAAATAATCAGTGTCTGGCCGCTTTGCAGGCGCTCCACGGCGGCGTCGAGCATGTCCATGCTGCCGTCGTTGCTGATGTAACCGGTGGAGCGCACCGGGCCGCGGGTGAACGGGTTTTCCCACAGGCTGCGCTTGACCACGCAATTGGCGTCACGCACCAGCCCGATCAGGAACACCACGTCGATCAGTGACGGGTGGTTGGCAATGATCATCTGCCCGGGGCGGCCGAGCTTTTCGGCTCCCTGGACCTCGTAGGTCAACACGCCCATGCGCGCCATGATGCGGATGAACAGCCAGAACAGGCGGCTGATGGTCCGCCTGGCGCGGCGCTGATGACTGGCTACACTGCCGGGCAGGCAACTCAGTATCGGAAAAACGAACAAGCGCAGACACAGGCCGCTGAACCCGAACAGGGCAAAGCTGAAGGCGGTTGCCAGCAAACGCCAGTAATAAGCATCCTGACGTTTTTTCAGTTCTTGCGTTGCCAGTTCCATAACCGGTTATTCCAGGGGTGCAGGCAGACGGATTGATCAGTGTGCAAGGCTTGCAGCAGATTCAATGCGTGGGGCCATCGAGTCTGCGGGTTCCCTTGTGTGTCGCTGTGCAAAGACAATTCCCACTCGTTGCCGGGCGTCAGCAGCAAGCCGACCGCGTAGGGAAAGGGCACGTCATCAATCCATTGTGCATAAGCGTGTGGTGGCTGCTCTTCAGTCACCACAAGCAATACTGCTTCTGCACCCTCGGCCAGCAACGCTGCGGCCTCGAACGCTCCATACTCCAGCCCGTCGCCTGCGGCGGCCAGGGCTGTCATCTCACTTGTTTCACCGCGCATGATCGACCACAGACCAATCACTGCGTTATGCACTGAAAGGCTGAACTGGGTCGGTGAAACCGGCTCGTTCGCGGCCAGATCGCGCAGAATTTCAAACGTTCTCGGGGTTTCTCCGTGGCGCGAGACAAACACCAGCGGTACGCGTCCCAAGCCTTCAGTCAATGGCCAGCCGACGGCAAATGCCATTCTGGCCATGCGGCCCAGGCGGCGGCGTTGCATGGCAGGCAGGAAAGACACGTCTGGCGCGGCGTCACTGGTTTCCAGCAAAGTCGGATTGCGGCTCCATTGCAACCAGTCGTCAGCGCTCGCCAGGCCCGGAGCCCAGGCATGCCATCGTGCAATGTTGAAGGTGATCAAGACTTCTCTTCCCGCCCCTGCGGGCTTGTTTCTCGCTACATCGATATCAGGTAGATATCAGCCTGGGTGCGGTAATTTGACCGAGTGCGCGCATTATCCCGATGGGGGTCATTACTAGCAAATTTGTTACATAAAAACCGTTTACAGACGTGTATTTTAAAGTTCAAGTCTGGTTTCAGGATGACAGGCAGGTACGTGCCGTTTTGCGATAAGCTCGCTGTTGTCATATGCACTGCCTAGACTCTACACCTCTTAAGGTCGTTATCGGCCACACCTGCTGTTTCTTCATCTTTCAAGGAACCCAAAGCATGCGTCGCGTGGTATTCAATCAGAAGGGCGGTGTAGGCAAATCGAGCATCGCCTGCAATCTGGCTGCAGTCAGCGCTCACGAAGGCTATCGGACGTTGTTGATCGATCTCGATGCCCAGGCCAACTCGACTCAGTACCTCACCGGGCTTACCGGTCAGGATATTCCGATGGGTATTGCCGAGTTCTTCAAGAACACGCTGTCAGCAGCACCGTTCGCCAAGAAAAACCACGTCGATATCTATGAAACACCGTTCGATAACCTGCATGTGGTCACGGCCACTGCCGAGCTTGCCGACTTGCAGCCCAAACTTGAGGCGAAACACAAGATCAACAAGCTGCGCAAACTGCTCGACGAATTGAGTGAGGATTACGAGCGGATTTATCTGGATACGCCGCCAGCACTGAACTTTTATGCGGTTTCGGCACTTATTGCGTCTGATCGTGTGTTGATCCCGTTCGACTGCGACAGTTTTTCCCGACAGGCGCTGTACGGGCTGATGCGCGAGATCGAGGAACTGAAAGAGGATCACAACGAAGATCTTCAGGTTGAAGGCATCATCGTCAACCAGTTCCAGCCCCGAGCCAGCCTGCCGCAGCAGATGCTCGACGAGCTGATCGCCGAGGGTCTGCCGGTGTTGCCGGTCTATCTGGGCGCATCGGTGAAAATGCGCGAGTCTCATCAGGCCAACCTGCCGCTGATCCACCTGGACCCACGGCACAAACTGACGCAGCAGTTCGTGGACCTGCATCACTTGCTGGAGACCAATGCCCATCCGTGATGGGTATGCACCACGCTTAGCACTCAGCTTCGCAAACAAGTCCGCTTTTGATTCTGGCCGAAGGCCGTGGGAGTGAACTTGTTCACGAAAGGGCCGGTATAGTCACAGAAAATGTATCGTCTGAACTACCGTATTCGCGAACAAGTTCGCTCCCACGCCCTGCGGGCAGAAGCCAATCTGTGAGCATCTCAAGACTTATGCATAACGCTCAGACACAGAAATCATCGTGGCCGGAGCACCTCGGGTGTATAGCTGCCGTCTCTCAGTGAGCGCGCCAGCTGTTCGGCATTCAGCCTCGCTGTCGAAGCCCGTTCTGTGGATATGGTGACAGCTGCGTCCATATCTGCCTGGATGTCTTGCTGCGAGGTGGTCAGCGTATTGCTGCCGGGTGCGCAGCCACACTGCACCTCATGACCCTGAGTAGCGACCGCCACAAGTTCGTCGATGTAGGTGGGGTTTCCCTGGGCGATGAAGCCAATCTGCCTGCAGGCCGGGCACCACACCGGGTCGCCCATCCGGGCCACGCGACGCAGGTCGATGACCTCGCTTGCCGATGCGCTCAGTACAAAACCGCCGGTGGTGGTGAGATCGCCTTCCCTGACTATGAACGACATGGCAGTGCTTCCTTTGAGGTCTGGAAGCCTGAAGGCTAGGCGTAAAACCGCTACTCAGGTGCGCAGACGTTCTGTTAAAGACCGGTCCTACACAAAGATCAGCAGGGCGTTTCGCGGATGTTACAGGCATCAATAAAGGTGATCAAAAAATGAACACTTTTACTATCGTTACTCCAGCCGTAACGATTCGCCTCGCTGCTTGATTGATGCGTGCCCCTATCGCTCCTAAGGTGGCCCACGACAGCAAAATCGTGGAGCGATCATGACAACAACAACTTCCCCCGACGCACGCTGGACACGCCGTCGCACCGAGAAGCAGCGGCGTCTGGAGCAGGTGCGGGCGCTGGCCGATGGCGTAGTGCTGCCGACCGACAAGATTGTCTCGGCGCTGGAGGCCTTGCTGGTTTCCGGTGATCGGGTGGTGCTTGAGGGCAACAACCAGAAGCAGGCGGACTTCCTGTCCCGCGCGCTGGCCAAAGTCGATCCGGGCAAGGTGCATGACCTGCACATGATCATGCCAAGCGTTGGCCGCGCCGAGCATCTGGACCTTTTCGAGCAAGGCATCGCACGCAAACTGGACTTCTCGTTTGCCGGCACACAAAGCCTGCGCATCAGCCAACTGCTGGAAGACGGCCTGCTGGAAATCGGTGCGATCCACACCTACATCGAACTGTATTCGCGGCTGGTGGTGGACCTGATTCCCAACGTGGTGCTGGCCGCAGGCTTCATGGCCGACCGGGCAGGCAACATCTACACCGGCCCGAGCACCGAGGACACCCCGGCGCTGATCGAGCCGGCCGCATTCAGCGATGGCATCGTCATCGTTCAGGTCAATCAATTGGTGGATGACGTCAGCGAACTGCCTCGCGTGGACATTCCGGCCTCGTGGGTCGATTTTGTGGTGGTGGCCGACAAGCCGTTCTACATCGAGCCGCTGTTCACCCGCGACCCGCGGCACATCAAGCCAGTGCACGTATTGATGGCGATGATGGCGATTCGCGGCATCTACGAAAAACACAACGTTCAGTCGCTGAACCACGGCATTGGCTTCAATACCGCAGCCATTGAACTGATTCTGCCGACTTACGGCGAGTCGCTGGGCCTCAAGGGCAAGATCTGCCGTAACTGGACGCTTAACCCGCATCCGACGCTGATCCCGGCCATCGAAAGCGGCTGGGTCGAGAGCGTGCATTGCTTCGGCACCGAACTGGGCATGGAAAACTACATCGCTGCGCGCCCGGATGTGTTCTTCACCGGACGCGACGGCTCGCTGCGTTCCAATCGCCAACTCTGTCAGCTGGCTGGCCAATATGCCGTTGACCTGTTCATCGGCGCGACCCTGCAGGTGGATGGCGACGGGCATTCCTCGACCGTCACCCGTGGCAGGCTGGCAGGTTTTGGCGGCGCGCCGAACATGGGCCATGATCCGCGCGGCCGACGTCATGCCACCCCTGCCTGGCTGGACATGCGCCAACAGCACGAGAGCGGCCCGGATGCCTATCTGGAACGCGGCAAAAAGCTCGTGGTGCAGATGGTCGAGACGTTTCAGGAAGGCGGTAAACCCACCTTCGTTGAAACCCTCGATGCGGTCGAGGTGGCAAAGAAAAGCGGCATGCCGCTGGCACCGATCATGATTTACGGCGACGACGTCACCCACTTGTTGACCGAAGAAGGCATCGCCTACCTCTACAAGGCGCGCAGCCTGGAAGAGCGTCAGGCGATGATCGCCGCCGTGGCGGGCGTGACCGTGATCGGCTTGCGCCATAACCCGAAAGACACTGCACGTATGCGTCGTGAAGGGCTGATCGCGCTGCCGGAAGACCTGGGTATCCGGCGTACCGATGCCAGCCGTGAACTGCTTGCGGCCAAGAGCATTGCCGATCTGGTTCAGTGGTCCGGTGGCCTGTACAGCCCGCCTGCCAAATTCAGGAGTTGGTGATGAGCGCACTTCAATTGACACCGCAAGCTGCTTCGCTTGCCGAGCGACTGGCCGATCTGGCCGTCGATGCCCTGATCGCCGAAGCCGACCTGTCGCCCAAGCCAGCACTGGTGGACCGGCGTGGAAGCGGCGCGCACACCGATCTGCATCTGGGCCTGATGCATTCCTCGGCGCTGTCACTGTGGCCGACCTTCAAGTTAATGGCTGACGCCGCCGGGCAATTCAACACAGTGGGCCAGCCATTACGTGAGGCGCTCGGTCGTCTCGGTCGCGAAGGTGAAGCCACGATGCTGCGCACCACCCAGGGTGTGAATACTCATCGAGGTGCGATCTGGGCACTGGGCCTGCTGGTGACGGCTGCCGCGCTGGACGCCCGCAACTGCGCACCCGAAGCCGTGCTCGCGCGGGCTGCCAGCCTGGCGCAGATCAAGGATCGCCAGGTGCTCGTGCAGGGCAGTCACGGTAATGAAGTGGTTCGCCGTTACGGTGTAATGGGTGCCCGGGAACAGGCGCAGCAAGGCTTCCCGGCAGTCAGGGATTTCGCCTTGCCGCAACTGCAACGCAGTCGCGCGGCGGGCAGTGGCGAGCAGAACGCCCGGCTGGATGCGTTGCTGGCGATCATGACCACCCTGTCCGACACCTGCGTGCTGCATCGTGCCGGTATCGAAGGCTTGCACACTATGCAGCGCGGCGCTCAGCACGTGCTGGACGTTGGCGGCAGTGCCAGCCTTGCCGGGCGTCGCGCACTGAACCAGCTGGATCAGCAACTGCTGGCGCTTAATGCTTCGCCTGGCGGCGCGGCTGATCTGCTGGCTGCCTGCCTGTTTATCGACGGCCTGGAGCCTATGCTCGGCCGTGTTTCGAGGAGTGCCTGAAATGGAAACCCTGTCTTTTGAATTTCCTGCCGGACAGCCGCCCAAAGGCCGCGCGCTGGTGGGCGTGGTTGGCTCGGGTGATCTGGAAGTACTGCTGGAGCCCGGTTCGCCCGGCAAGTTGTCGATTCAGGTGGTGACCTCGGTCAACGGTGCCTCGCTGCGCTGGAAGCATCTTTTCGAGCGCATGTTCGACGGCCAGACCCCGCCTGCGCTGAGCATCGACATCCATGACTTCGGGGCCACGCCCGGCGTGGTGCGCCTGCGCCTGGAGCAGGGCTTCGAGGAGATCGGTCATGACTGATAATGCACGTTTGCTGAGCCAGCACAGTTTTATCGAACTCGGTGCCCGACAGCGCGCCCGCGCTCTGCTGGATGCCGACAGCTTCCGCGAATTGCTTGGCCCGTTTGATCGCGTCATGTCGCCCTGGCTTGCCCGACAAGGCGTTGTCCCTCAAGCCGACGATGGCGTGGTGGTCGCCAAGGGCACTGTTGATGGACGGCCGGTAGTCATTGCGGCCATCGAAGGCTCGTTTCAGGGCGGCAGCATGGGCGAAGTCGGCGGCGCAAAAATGGCCGGTGCGCTTGAGCTGGCCGCCGAAGACAACCGCAACGGTATTCCCACCGCAGCCATCGTGCTGCTGGAAACCGGTGGCGTGCGTTTGCAGGAAGCCAATCTGGGTCTGGCAGCGATTGCCGAGATTCATGCCGCGATGGTCGACTTGCGTCAGTACCAGCCGGTGATCGGCGTAGTGGCTGGCAGCGTCGGCTGTTTTGGCGGGATGTCCATTGCTGCGGGCTTGTGCAGCTATTTGCTGGTGACCCAGGAAGCCCGCCTGGGCCTGAACGGCCCGCAGGTGATCGAGCAGGAAGCCGGCATCGAAGAATACGATTCCCGTGACCGCCCGTTCATCTGGAGCCTGACCGGTGGCGAGCAGCGGTTTGCCAGTGATCTGGTGGACGGTTTTGCCGCAGACGATGTGGCCGATGTCCGGCAGCAGGTCAGCGGCTGGCTCAAGCAGGGCGTACCGGCAGCGCATCGCAGTAGCCAGTACGAACTGTTTCTGCAGCGCCTCACCAGCCTCGACACCGAAGCGCAAATCGATCCGCAGAGTGTACGTACCCTTTATCAAGGAGCCCGGTCATGAGCTATTCACAACGGGGTTTGCACTGGTTCAACGCATTGAGCGCAGGTGCTACGCAAGTTGACGGTCTGCCTGCCTCGCTCAAGGTCGCCGATGGCTTGCTGGGCGACCAGCCAGTGCGCTTTGTGGCGGTGGTTGCCGATACCGGCAATCGTTTCCCTCGGGCGCGTCAGGGCGAGGTCGGTCTGCTGGAAGGCTGGGGCCTGGCCAAAGCTGTGGATGATGCCATCGAGCAGGACCGCGACCGCGCCGAAAAACGTGCACTGATTGCGATTGTCGATGTGCCGAGCCAGGCCTATGGCCGCCGCGAAGAAGCGCTGGGCATTCATCAGGCGCTGGCCGGTGCGGTGGACAGCTATGCGCGGGCACGTCTTGCCGGGCATGCGGTGATTGGTCTGCTGGTCGGCAAGGCTATGTCCGGCGCGTTTCTGGCCCACGGGTATCAGGCCAATCGGTTGATCGCACTGCGTGATCCCGGCGTGATGGTGCATGCGATGGGCAAGGCTTCCGCCGCTCGGGTAACGCTGCGCAGTGTCGAAGACCTGGAAAAGCTCGCCGCCAGCATCCCGCCAATGGCCTACGACATCGACAGCTATGCCAGCCTTGGTCTGCTGTGGGAAACCCTTTCGGTCAGCCAGATCGAGCAGCCCACTGCGGATGACCTGACTCAGGTTCGCAATGTTCTGAGCAGTGCGATCAGAGACGTGCGGGCCAGCGGGGTCGACCTGAGCAGCCGTCTGGGCGCGAGCAATCGTGCGGCATCGGCCACCGTGCGCCAGTTGCTGCGGGCGCAATGGTGATCGACAGCGCTTGCGCAGTACTGCCCCATGATTTGCTGTGGGGCATGCCGCTGTCTGCCTTGCCGGGCGATGCGCCCAAATGGGCGGTCGAAACGGTGCTGGCCGGGCAGCCGGTCGTGGTGCGTCGGCAGGCCATGCCAGCCGGTCAGGTGGCCGTAGGGTTGCGCGGCTACGGTCGTGAGCAGCGCTATGCCGCGAGCATGCTGCTGGCGGATGTCTATCGGCGGGTAATCCCCGAGCAACTGGTCTTGTGCCCGACCGAGAATACTCAGGACTGGCCCGCATTGCGTGCCTTGCGCCAGGTCCGCCCGGTGATGGATGCGCTGGAACTGGTCTGGGGTGTCGGTGGCAGCGCCGGGTTCGAATTGGCCAGTGGTATTGCGGCGTTGAATCAGGACAGCGATCTGGACCTGATTTTGCGTACGCCTGAGCCGTTAAGTCGCAGTTGCGCAGCCGAATTGGTCGAGGCGCTGGAAACATCGGTCTGCCGGGTCGATGTGCAGCTGCAACTCGATCATGGCGCTGTGGCGCTGCGTGAATGGGCGCGGCCAGCGGGGCGGGTGTTGCTCAAGACCGCAGCAGGGGCGCGGCTGGTTGCAGATCCGTGGCATCTGATCGAGGCGTGCGCATGAGCAGCCTGTGGGTGTTCCCCGGTCAGGGCGCGCAGCAGGCCGGCATGCTGCATCAGTTGCCTGACGACCCTGTCGTCCACGATTGCCTGCAGCAAGCTGCCGATGCTCTGGGCGAAGACGTACTGGCGCTGGACAGCACTCAGGCGCTGCAAGCGACCCGCGCCGTCCAGCTTTGCCTGTTGATCGCCGGTGTTGCCTGCGCCCGTCTGTTGCAGGCGCGTGACTGTGTGCCGGACTACGTTGCAGGACTGTCCATCGGCGCATATCCGGCAGCGGTGATCTCCGGGGCGCTGGCCTTTGACGATGCCGTGCGCCTGGTCGCGTTGCGCGGCGAGTTGATGCAGAACGCCTGGCCCGAAGGTTATGGCATGACTGCGGTGATCGGTCTGGACCAGACACAGGTCGAGGCTCTGATCACGCAAGTACACAGCCCGGAAATGCCAGTGTTTCTCGCCAATATCAACGCCGACAACCAGATGGTGATCTCGGGCAGCGCCGAGGCGATGCAGCAGGTCGGTCATTTGGCCAAGGCGTCGGGGGCCGCGGCGGTCAAGCGTCTTGCGGTCAGTGTGCCCTCGCATTGCGCCTTGCTGGAAGCTCCCGCGCAGCAACTGGCAGAAGCCTTTTCAAGGGTTGCGTTGCAGGCACCGAAGATACGTTATCTCAGCGGCAGCACGGCGCGTCCGCTGCTGAGTGCCGAAAAACTGCGTGACGACCTGGCCTTCAACATGTGCCGGGTCATCGATTGGCGCAGCACCGTGGAAACCGCCTGTGAGCGAGGCGTGCGCCTGCACATCGAATTGCCGCCCGGTGCCGTGTTGACCGGGCTGGCGCGCAAAGTCTTCCAGCAAGGAACGGCGCTGGCCTTTCAGGCTGCGCGTCTGGACAGCCTGATCGCGCTGTCGCACGAGGAGGGTCGCCGCACTCCATAGAGCCGCCGTGCAGCTGCTACGAAGGACAAAAACAACAACTTCAGCAATGCAAACAGAGGAATAACAACAATGATTATCTATGGTGTTGCACTACTGGCTATCTGCACGCTCGCGGGCGTGATTCTCGGTGACATGCTCGGCGTTCTGCTGGGCGTGAAATCCAATGTGGGCGGGGTCGGGATCGCCATGATCCTGTTGATCTGCGCACGTCTGTGGATGCAGAAACACGGCGGCATGACCAAGGACTGCGAAATGGGCGTGGGCTTCTGGGGCGCGTTGTACATACCGGTGGTGGTGGCGATGGCCGCGCAACAAAACGTTGTGACCGCACTCAAGGGCGGGCCGGTCGCGGTATTGGCCGCTGTCGGTTCAGTGGTGCTCTGCGCCTGCACCATCGCAGTGATCAGTCGCACCAATCGTGGCGAGCCTTTACCCAAGGAAGAGCCGCTGCTGACGCCTGTGATCAAGCCTGAAATCACCCCGGCTGGAGGTCGCTGATATGTGGGACCTCATCGAGAAAGGACTTGAACACAACGGCCTGATCACCGCATTTGCCTTCGTCGGTATCATCATGTGGGTCTCGGTGGTGCTTTCAAAGCGCCTGACCTTCGGCCGGGTGCATGGCTCGGCCATCGCGATTGTCATCGGGCTGATTCTGGCCTGGGTCGGCGGCACGTTGACCGGAGGCCAGAAGGGGCTTGCCGACATGGCGCTGTTCTCAGGCATCGGCCTGATGGGCGGGGCGATGTTGCGTGACTTCGCCATCGTGGCGACTGCCTTTGAAGTGCAGGCAACCGAGGCACGCAAGGCCGGGCTGATCGGAGCAATTGCCTTGCTGTTGGGCACCATTCTGCCGTTTATCGTGGGCGCGAGCATTGCCTGGGTGTTTGGCTACCGCGATGCAATCAGCATGACCACCATTGGCGCGGGCGCCGTAACTTACATTGTCGGTCCGGTGACCGGTGCTGCGTTGGGTGCGACCTCTGATGTGATTGCCCTGTCGATTGCCACCGGCCTGATCAAGGCGATTCTGGTGATGGTCGGTACGCCCATGGCAGCGCGCTGGATGGGCCTGGACAACCCGCGTTCGGCGATGGTCTTCGGTGGTCTGGCCGGTACGGTCAGCGGCGTTACCGCAGGGCTGGCCGCAACCGACCGGCGTCTGGTGCCTTACGGCGCGCTGACCGCTACGTTCCACACCGGTCTGGGCTGCCTGCTCGGGCCGTCGGTGCTGTATTTCATCGTGCGCGCCATTGTCGGTTAGTCCCTTCGATCAGGTCGCCTGCTCCAGCAGGCGATTCGCATACATCCGGCACTCGGCCAATAGCGCGAGCAGGTTGGGATCGCGCTGTTTGGACTTGAGAAAGACCATGCCGATGTGTTGCTGCATCCGGTAGCGGCTCTGCAATGGAATCAGCCGCACGCGGTTTTCATACACCGCGGCTATGCGCCCCGGCAGCAGCGCATAGCCGACGCCGGAACTGACCATGCTCAGCAGGGTGAAGATGTCATTGACCTGCATCGCCACTTTGGGCTCGAACCCGGCCTGCTGAAACACCCGTATACCATCGCGATGAGTGGCAAAGCCTTGGGTGAGGGTGATGAATGTCGCTTCACGCAGGTCGCTGAGATCCACCTCGCTGTGCTCGGCAAACGGCGAGTCGGTGGGCACAGCCAGGAAGATATCGTCGGAAAACAGCGCCAGGTGCTCGCAGTCCGGGTCATGGGTGCTTTCATCCAGCGACACCAGCATGGCGTCGACTTCCATGTTCTTGAGCTTGTACAGCAGGTCCATGTTCGAGCCCAGAATCAGGTCGATATTCAGCTCGCTGCGGCGGATTTTCAGGCCCATGATCAGCTGCGGCACGGTCTTGACGGTCAGTGAATACAAAGCCCCAAGGCGGAAGCGTGCCGCCGAAAAGCCTGCCGCCTGACGGGTCAGCTCTACGGTGGCGAGCACATCCTGCACCAGCTTCTGCGCACGCTCTTCCAGCACATACGCGCTTTCCAGCGGCGTAAGGTTGCGGCCTTCGTGTTTGAACAGCGGGCAACGCAGGGCGCTTTCCAACGAGTGAATGGCGCGGTGCACGCTGACGTTGCTGGTCTGCAACTCCTCCGCCGCCCGCGCCAGATTGCCGGTGCGCATGAAGGCCAGGAATATTTCCAGTTTTTTGAGCGTCAGTTCGTCATCGATCTGCATGTCGTGGCGCTGGTTATTGATGTGCGCTGATTGTGCACAAGTCGTGCGCCGATAGCTGCTTAAAATATCCGTCACTGAAACAGGGTGTTGCGGTTTGTTTCAATAACCGCGAGCCTCTGCTCCCAGTGTTTTGCCACAAGAGGGTATTGAGCGGATGTATTACGGAGAAAAATTCAACGCCTGGTCCCACCTGGTGGGCGCAGTGCTGGCAGGTGTCGGCGCAATCTGGCTATTGGTGATGGCGAGTCTGCACGGCGATGTCTGGAAAGTGGTCAGTATTGCGATCTATGGTGCCTGCCTGGTCACGCTGTACAGCGTTTCGACGATCTACCACAGCGTCAAGGGCCGTTCGAAATCGATCATGCAGAAGGTCGATCACTTTTCGATCTACCTTATGATTGCGGGCAGCTACACGCCGTTCTGTCTTGTGACATTGCGCGGCGCGTGGGGCTGGACCCTGTTCGGTATCGTCTGGGGGCTGGCGCTGATCGGCATTCTGCAGGAGATAAAACCCCGCTCTGAAGCGCGAATCATGTCCATCGTGATCTACGCCGTGATGGGCTGGATCGTCCTCGTGGCGGTCAAACCGCTGATTGCTGCGCTCGGCCTGGCGGGCTTCATCTGGCTGGCCGGCGGCGGCGTGCTGTACACCGTCGGCATTCTATTCTTCGCCTACGACCAGATCCGCCACTTTCACGGCATCTGGCACCTGTTCGTGATCGGCGGCAGTTTGATGCACTTCGTGGCGATTTGTTTTTATGTGCTGTGAAAGTGGCCAGGTTCAGGCCTCAATGGCTGGGTATATGCAAATCCTTGTGGGAGCGAGCCGGTGTCTGACTCTGAGCGTGCAGCGCCTTTGAGGACGCATCAAATGATCAGAAATCGCCCCACAACTGCTGCGCCACGCTGAGCGCGACCACTGGGGCGGTTTCAGTGCGCAGGACGCGCGGGCCGAGGCGCGCGGCGTGGAAGCCGGCATCTTGCGCCTGATCGACTTCCGCATCGTTCAGACCGCCTTCCGGACCAATCAGAAAGGCCAGGCTGGCAGGCTTGTCATGGCTGGTCAGAGGTTCAGCCACCGGGTGCAGGACCAGTTTCAGGTCGGCCTCGGTGTGCTTGATCCACTCGGCCAGCGGCATCGGGGCATGAATCACCGGCACCACCGATCGACCGCACTGCTCGCAGGCGCTGATTGCGATCTGTTGCCAGTGCGCCTGGCGCTTCTCGGCGCGTTCGTCCTTCAGGCGCACCTCGCAGCGTTCGCTGACAATCGGGGTAATTTCGCTGACGCCCAGCTCGGTGGCCTTTTGAATAGCCCAGTCCATGCGTTCGCCACGCGACAAGCCCTGGCCCAAGTGGATGCGCAGGCCTGACTCGACCTGCCCGGCAAAGCTTTCGGTCAGTTGCACATGCACGCGCTTCTTGCCGACTTCCAGCAAGGTGCCGCGAAACTCCTGGCCCGATCCGTCGAACAGTTGAAGCGCGTCACCTTCGGTCATGCGCAGCACGCGGCTGATGTAATGCGCCTGGGCCTCAGGCAGTTCGTGCTCGCCCAGGCTCAGCGGCGCTTCAGTAAAAAAGCGGGACAGTCTCATGGTGTGTCTCGGTTCCGGTGTTCGTTCTGTGAGGGTGCATTCGCGAGCCAGCTAAGGTCGCTCGGACAAGCCCCAGCCAGTGGGAGCGAGCTTGCTCGCGAAGGCGCCAGTCCGGCTGCATTTGGTTTTAGCCCCTAACCCGGATCCCTGAAGTCCGGATGAAAGTTCTCGCGCACGGCAACACTGACACTGCTGCGCGTAGCGATATCAATGCCCTCGGTAGCCACCTCGGCCAGAAAGTCGATCTGCTCCGGGGTGATCACATACGGCGGCAGAAAATACACCACACTGCCCAGTGGCCGCAGCAATGCGCCACGTTCCAGCGCATGCTGAAAGACCTTCATGCCACGCCGTTCCTGCCACGGGTAGGCGGTCTTGGTGGCTTTGTCCTGAACCATTTCGATAGCGATGGCCATGCCGGTCTGACGCACTTCCGCCACATGTGGATGGTCCACCAGATGCGCCGTGGCTGTCGCCATACGCTGCGCCAGGGCCTTGTTGTTCTCGATGACGTTGTCCTGCTCGAAGATATCCAGTGTCGCCAGCGCCGCCGCACAGGCCAGCGGGTTGCCGGTGTAGCTGTGCGAGTGCAGGAACGCACGCAGGGTCGGGTAGTCGTCGTAGAACGCGTCGTACACATCATCGGTGGTCAGGCAGGCCGCCAGCGGCAGGTAACCACCGGTCAGGGCCTTTGACAGGCAGAGGAAATCCGGGCGGATACCCGCTTGTTCACAGGCGAACATGGTGCCGGTGCGGCCGAAACCCACGGCGATTTCATCGTGGATCAGGTGCACGCCGTAGCGGTCGCAGGCTTCGCGCAGCAGCTTGAGGTAGACGGGGTGATACATGCGCATGCCGCCTGCGCCCTGAATCAGCGGTTCGACGATTACTGCTGCAACGCTGGCGTGGTGTTCGGCGAGGGTCTGTTCCATGGCGGCGAACATGTTGCGCGAATGCTCTTCCCAGCTCATGCCGTCCGGGCGGTGATAGCAGTCGGGGCTCGGTACCTTGATGGTGTCGAGCAGCAGCGCCTTGTAGGTTTCGGTAAACAACGGCACGTCGCCCACCGACATCGCCGCCATGGTCTCGCCGTGGTAGCTGTTGGTCAGGGTGACGAAGCGTTTCTTGTCTGGCTGGCCGCGATTGAGCCAGTAGTGAAAACTCATCTTCAGCGCGACTTCAATGCACGATGAGCCATTGTCGGCGTAGAAGCAGCGGTTCAGGCCCTCGGGCGTCAGTTTGACCAGCCGTTCGGACAGCTCGATGACCGGCTGATGACTGAAGCCGGCAAGAATCACGTGCTCCAGCTGGTCGACCTGATCCTTGATGCGCTGGTTGATGCGCGGGTTGGCGTGCCCGAAAACGTTGACCCACCAGGAACTGACAGCGTCCAGATAACGCTTGCCTTCGAAGTCTTCAAGCCATACGCCTTCACCGCGCCTGATCGGTATCAACGGCAGATTTTCGTGGTCTTTCATCTGGGTGCAGGGGTGCCACAGGACCTTCAGGTCACGTTGCATCCACTGGTCATTGAGGCCCATTTTCAATCTCCGGGTAGCGACTCGCCTGATGCGAGGACGAACAATCGCGCAAGCCTATGCAATGCCCGGCTGCGGAACAACCTTTGATGCAGTTTTAACGGCTGATGGACATTGCTGGCGGCTATTTGATGGCTCGCGTATCCTGCGCAGCAAGTCGATGTGCCGGGCTGACTTGCCCAATCTTCCCTATGTTTTCTGGAGTTCGCCGAATGCTTTCTGGTTGGCTGCGCGCCTGTGCGCTGATAGTGGCAGGGTTGGTCAGCGTTTCGACGCTCGCCGATGAAAAACAACGAACCGCCATTGTCGTCGGTGGTGGTCTGGCAGGTTTGACTGCCGCCTATGAACTGCAGGCCAAAGGCTGGCAGGTGACGGTGCTGGAAGCCAAGCCGAGTCTGGGTGGACGCTCCGGTCTGGCGACCAGCGAGTGGATCGGCAACACCAAGGCTCAGCCTGTGCTGAACCGCTACCTGGACAGCTTCAAGCTGACTACCGTGCCCGCGCCTGAATTCGTACGCACGCCCAGCTACCTGATCGACGGTGTGTACTTCACCCAGGCTGACCTGGCCGTCAAGCAGCCGGCGACCGCCGAAGCCATCAAGCGCTACAACGACACGCTGGATAACCTCGCGCGTTCGGTTGACGACCCGGAAAACCCGGCGTCCAACAGCACGCTGTTTGCGCTGGACCAGATCAACGTCGCCAACTGGCTGGACCGTCTGAACCTGCCTGCTACGGCGCGTCAGTTGATCAATCAGCAGATCCGTACCCGCTACGACGAGCCTTCGCGCCTGTCGTTGCTGTACCTCGCCCAGCAATCGCGGGTTTATCGCTCGGTCGACGAGCGTGACTTGCGTGCTGCGCGCCTGCCCGGAGGCAGTGCGGTGCTGACCCAGGCGTTCGTCAAGCAACTCAAGACCGTCAAGACCAACTCGCCGGTGACGGCAGTCGTCCAAGAGAAGGACAAGGTCACCGTCAAGGCTGGCGCGACCAGCTACACGGCGGATTACGTGGTCATGGCCGTGCCGTTGCGTTCGCTGGGCAAGATCCAGATGACGCCTGCGCTGGACGCTCAGCACATGGGCGCGATCAAGAGCACCAACTACGGCTGGCGCGACCAGATCATGCTCAAGTTCAAGACCCCGGTCTGGGACAGCAAGGCACGCATGTCCGGTGAAGTGTTCAGCAACACCGGTCTGGGCATGCTGTGGGTAGAGCCCGCGCTCAAGGGCGGCGCCAACGTGGTGATCAACCTGTCCGGCGACAACGCACGCATCATGCAAGCCTTCGGCGACAAGCAGATGGTCGATCAGGTGCTGATCCGTCTGCATGCGTTCTACCCTGAAGCACGCGGCGCCTACACCGGCTATGAAATCCGCCGTTACAGCGTCGACCCGTCCACCGGTGGTTCCTACCTGGCATTCGGTCCCGGCCAGATCAGTAAATACTGGCGTCTGTGGGAGCGGCCGATTCTGCGCGTAGCCTTTGCTGGCGAGCACACCGACACCTTGTACCCCGGCACTCTGGAAGGTGCCTTGCGCAGCGGTCAGCGTGCGGCCGGTCAGGTCCAGGATCTGGCCGCTGGCAAGTCGTTCGAACCGGTCAAGGTTGCACCGCCGAAAGCGCCGGCCCCGGCTTCGCAGAAGTCCGAAGGCAATTTCTTCAGCAACATGTTCGGCGGTTCGTCCGACAAACCGGCTGAAGCTGCCAAGCCGCAGGCCGACAAGCCAGGCTTCTTTTCGCGCATGTTTGGTGGTGCTGAAGAACCGGCCCCGGCCCCGGCACCTGCTCCGGTAGAGAAGGCTGTAGAGCCTGCTCCAGCGCCTGCACCGGCTGTTGCTCCGGCGCCCGTGGTTGCACCGGTGGTTCAGCCTGCCAAGCCGCCGGTTAAAGCCGAGCCTGCGAAGAAACCGGCGACCAAGGCTGAACCTGCGAAAAAGCCGCAGAGCAAGGAAGCCGCCAAAAAAGAAGCGGCGAAGAAAGAAGCAGCAAAAAAGGAAGCTGCGAAAAAAGAGGCAGCGAAAAAGGCTCAGAGCAAACCGGCTCCTGCCAAAACCCCTGCTGAAACAGCGCCCGCAGACGTTAACAACTGACCGGGTAATAGCTGAGCGAAAGAGGACGCGGTGTATACCGCGTCCTTTTTTTTTGCCCGCTGAATTCGTTCTGTCTGTGTGGGCTGGGGATATCTGAGCGGATCATGCCGTTCATCGGTATCGAACGGCCGATGGTCATTGCAAAGTATTACTGACGGCAAATTATCGAGATGCTGCCGCAGCGAGGACAGCCTGAGATGCTGTAAAGCCTGTCAGGTGTTGGTGTAACCAGCAGAACCGGCGTACGAAACGTCCAACAGACCTATCGTATTGTTCGATATGTCCGAGCGAAATTTTGCGCTTTCATTCGATAGATAAAAAGCTAGTCTGGTAACACTTCTGACAAGGTACTGGTAATGCAGCTACGTAATTCATCCTCTCGCTACGGTCTGGTCAGCATGGTGCTGCACTGGGGTGTGGCTGCTGTCGTGTTTGGTATGTTCGCGCTGGGGCTGTGGATGGTCGGGCTGGATTACTACGATACGTGGCGCAAGGCAGGCCCTGATCTGCACAAGAGTATTGGTATCACCCTGTTTGCGATCATGTTGATCCGCGTGGTCTGGCGTCTGCTCAGCCCGCCACCGCCGCCGTTGACCAGCTACAGTAAGTTGACGCGCATCGGTGCCGCATTCGGTCACCTGTTTTTGTATGTAGCACTGTTTGCCGTGATGTTTGCCGGTTACCTCATCTCCACCGCTGACGGCGTGGGGATTCCGGTATTCGGCCTGTTCGATGTGCCCGCGCTGGTTTCGGGCCTTCCTGATCAGGCAGAAACGGCGGGCTGGATTCACCTGTATCTGGCCTGGGTCATCGTGATATTCGCGGGGCTCCATGGTCTTGCTGCATTGAAACACCACTTCATCGATCGCGATGTGACCCTCAAGCGTATGCTGGGTCGTAATTGATTGTTCAACCAAAACGGGAATAAAAGCATGTTGAAGAAGTCTCTCGCCGCTCTGGCTCTGGGTACTGCACTGTTGTCTGCTGGCCAGGCCATGGCTGCCGACTACGTTATCGACAAGGAAGGTCAGCACGCATTCGTTGACTTCAAGATCAGCCACCTGGGCTACAGCTTCATTCACGGTACTTTCAAGGACTGGGACGGCACGTTCAGCTTTGATGCTGCCAAGCCTGAAGCCAGCAAAATCAATGTCGAGCTGAAAACCGCCAGCCTGTTCACCAACCATGCCGAGCGCGACAAGCACATCGCCAGCAAGGACTTCCTGGACGTTGCCAAATACCCGGAAGCCAAGTTCGTTTCCACCAGCGTCAAATCGACCGGTGAGAAAACTGCTGACGTGACTGGCGACCTGACCCTGCACGGCGTGACCAAGCCAATCGTGATCAAGGCAACCTTCAACGGCGAAGGCAAGGATCCGTGGGGCGGCTACCGTGCTGGCTTCAACGGCACTTCGACGCTGAACCTGAACGACTTCGGCATCAAAGGCCCTGGCCCGACGTCGCAGACGCTGGATCTGGACATCACCTTCGAAGGCGTACAGAAGAAGTAATTGCACGCCTGATCGACAAAACGCCGACCCTTGGGTCGGCGTTTTTGTTGGTGCGCTGAAACTTCCTGAGATAACTATCGTGCCAATCCTCCGCATTGGCATGCAGTTCGTGACGCTCTGCGTCACAGGTCTGAGCCGCGCTGCCGTCTCAAGATCGGACGCGGAGCGTCCAGGACTGCGCTACCACGCAGAGCGTGGAGATGAATAAAGCGCTTTTTTATCACAATGGCACTGACGACTCAGATTGCGACCTTAGTGACGGCTGAGTCCTGACGCTGATCCGGGGGATGCTCGGCAGGACGCCGAGCAAGCCGCACCGGGCCATGGATGGCCCGTTGCGGCGGGCCCCCGGATCAGTGACAGGGCGAAGGAACCCGACGAAGTCGGGCCGGAAACAGGAGCGAGGGGGTTTGCCTACTTTGGCCCCATCAAAGTAGGTCGCCGAGGGGCGAAAAGGGGGCTTGAGTCTGGAATATATTTAACTGACATCGCAGAGCCCTTGTGTGACGCGGAGCGCCATAAAGAGGGCGCAGAGCGTCCAGAACTGCGCTACCACGCGGAGCGTGGGAGCGATGATCAACATCCTCCAGGGCCACAAACAAAAACGCCCCGAGCAAGTCGGGGCGTTTTGGGTGTTGCGTGGCTATCAGCTGTCGCGGTTGCGGGTCAGCAGGGCCGGTTTTTCACCGCGTGGGCGGCTCGGCAACTGGTCCAGCTGCTCGGCAGACGGGAAACGGTCGATCTTGGATTCCTTATGCACGATCTTCGGCTGAGGCTGACCGTCGCGCGGGGCACGCACGGCTGGCTCCTGACCTTCACGCGGCAAGGGCTGATCTTCACGTGCCGGGCGACGGCCACGTGGCTGACCATCACGCGAACGCGGAGCCGATGAACCCGAACCGTTGCGCTTTGGCGCGCCAGTACCGGAACCGTTACGAGCGCCGCCCGCAGGTCGACCCGAATTGGCTGGGCGAGCTGCGCCGCCAGCAGCCGGAGCTGCACCGGGTGCTGCTGCAGGACGACGACCACGATTCTGGCCTTTTCCCTGATAAGGACTGACGTAGTCAGCACGATTGCCGAAGTTGTCTACTTCATCGTCACGGAACTCGTCCGGCGCACGATCGGGCGCCGGACGCGGTATGGATGGCTGCGATGCACGCTGTTCGCTGCGAGGCGTGCCCTCACGAGGTTTTTTTTCGCGTGGCTGCCTTGCAGGGCGTTCGCCAGTGGCGGATGCAGCGGCAGGTTTTTCCTTGCCTTTGTCCTTGCCCTTGTCGCGACGACCGCCGTTGTTCTTGTCGCCTGCAGGACGTGCACCACGGGAGTTGCGAACATCCGGACGCTCACGCACTTCCGGTTTTTCAGCCTCGACTGCGGTGATGTCGAAGCCCATCAGGTCGCCATCAGCGATCTTCTGTTTAGTCATGCGCTCAATGCTTTTGAGCAGCTTCTCTTCGTCCGGCGCAACCAGGGAAATGGCTTCACCCGAACGACCGGCCCGGCCGGTACGGCCGATACGGTGAACGTAGTCTTCATCGACGTTTGGCAGCTCGAAGTTGACGACATGCGGCAGTTGGTCGATATCCAGGCCGCGTGCGGCGATATCGGTCGCGACCATGATGCGTACATCACCTGCCTTGAAGTCGGCCAGTGCCTTGGTACGGGCGTTCTGGCTCTTGTTGCCGTGGATCGCGACAGCCGCAAGGCCGTGCTTGTCCAGGTACTCGGCCAGACGGTTGGCACCGTGCTTGGTGCGGGTGAAGACCAGCACCTGTTCCCAGGCACCGACAGTGATCAAATGCGCGAGCAGCGAACGCTTGTGGTTGGCGGCAAGGCGGAAAACCCGTTGCTCGATACGCTCGACCGTGGTGTTTGGCGGCGTGACTTCGATGCGCTCGGGGTTGTGCAGCAGCTTGCCAGCCAACGACGTGATGTCATTGGAGAAGGTCGCCGAGAACAGCAGGTTCTGACGCTTGGCCGGCAGCCGCGCGAGGACCTTCTTGACGTCATGGACGAAGCCCATGTCGAGCATCCGGTCTGCTTCATCGAGCACCAGAATTTCAACGTGGGACAAATCGACACTGCCTTGACCGGCCAGGTCGAGCAGGCGGCCGGGGCAGGCTACCAGTACGTCCACACCACGGGACATGGCCTGAACCTGCGGGTTCATGCCGACGCCGCCGAAAATGCAGGCGCTGACGAACTTCAGGTCGCGGGCATAGAGCTTGAAGCTCTCGTGCACTTGTGCGGCCAGTTCGCGGGTGGGGGTCAGGACCAGAACGCGCGGTTGGCGCGGGCCGTGACGCTGGGATTTGTCCGGAACACCATTGGGAAACAGCCGCTCCAGAATAGGGAGGGCGAAACCGCCGGTTTTACCAGTACCGGTCTGTGCCGCAACCATCAGGTCACGACCTTGCAACACGGCGGGAATGGCCCGCTGTTGCACGGGGGTAGGCTGGGTATAGCCCGCTGCCTCGATGGCGCGGACTAAAGCCTCGGAGAGACCGAGGGAAGCAAAGGACATGAGTAATCCTGTTCTGTTGGAGCTTAAGCTCAAGGGATGTCTTGCCTGGCGCGAATGGCGTGTAAAGACAACGCGATCCCGTCCGGTCCTGCCGGGTCTTCAGTGCATCTCGTGACGTCTGCGCTTGATGAAAATTGCGCTGTTGGCGTGAACGAGTGACGATTTCAAGACCGGGCCTCCGGGCGTAAGCCTGGCGGGAAGGCTGGAGTATAACAGAGCGAACGCAATACGCCGCTTTCCTGCTGCCCAACGGTGTATCAAGCCGCGATCTCCCGGGAATAGCCCGACAGATCGCGGCTTTACAGCGGTATCAGCGTGGCAATTGCAGGTTATTCCACACCGCCAGGCTCGGTTCTGCCTGGTTCAGGGTGTAGAAGTGCAGGCCAGGGGCGCCGCCTTGCAGCAGTCGTTCACACATCTGCGTGATGACTTCTTCGCCAAACGCCTGAATGCTTTGCACGTCATCGCCATAGGCTTCCAGCTGTTTGCGGATCCAGCGCGGGATTTCCGCACCGCACGCATCCGAAAAGCGTGCGAGCTTGCTGTAGTTGGTGATCGGCATGATGCCCGGCACGATCGGAATGCTGACGCCCATCTTCTCGACCCGCTCGACGAAGTTGAAATAGCTGTCGGCGTTGAAGAAGTACTGCGTGATCGCACTGTCGGCGCCGGCGTTGGCCTTGTTGACGAAGTGCTTGAGGTCGTCTTCGAAATTGCGCGCCTGAGGGTGCATTTCCGGGTAGGCGGCGACTTCTATGTGAAAGTGGCTGCCGGTTTCTTCACGGATGAATTTCACCAGGTCATTGGCGTGACGCAGCTCACCGCTGGCCATACCCATGCCGGAAGGCAGGTCGCCGCGCAGGGCCACGATGCGTTTGATACCCGCATCCTTGTACTGAGCCAGCAGGTTGCGCAAATCTTCCTTGCTGTCGCCAACGCACGACAAATGCGGTGCGGCAGGCACTTTTACTTCGTTCTCCAGCTGCAGCACGGTATTGAGCGTGCGGTCGCGGGTAGAACCACCGGCACCGTAAGTGCAGGAGAAAAAATCGGGGTTGTACGTAGCCAACTGACGAGCAACGGTCAGCAGCTTTTCATGTCCAGCGTCGGTCTTGGTAGGAAAGAACTCGAAGCTGAAGCGGCGTTCTTGAGACATGGAGCCGATCTCGTCTTAGGAGCGAACTTGTTCGCGAAAAGGCCGGAACGGCCTTCAGATACTGAGCATCACCGGGGCAGCGAGTGCTGCCGGTGATGGCTGATCACGCTCGATCCGCTTCTGCGTAAGAAGCGGACCGAGCCTGCTCAATCAGTAGCGATACGCGTGCGGCTTGAACGGACCTTCGACAGTCACGCCGATGTAATCGGCCTGGGTCTTGGTCAGCTTGGTCACAACGCCGCCGAAGCCGCGGACCATTTCCAGGGCCACTTCTTCGTCGAGTTTCTTCGGCAGCACTTCAACGGTCAGACGCTCGGCTTTCTTGGCCGGTGCCAGGTCGGCGTACTTCTGCTCGAAGAGGAAGATCTGCGCCAGAACCTGGTTGGCGAACGAGCCATCCATGATGCGGCTTGGGTGGCCAGTGGCGTTACCCAGGTTTACCAGACGGCCTTCGGCCAGCAGGATCAGGTAGTCGTCGTTCTGTGCGTCGAACGAGCCTGGGCCGGTACGATGGATCTTGTGAACCTGTGGCTTCACTTCTTCCCATGCCCAGTTCTTGCGCATGAAAGCGGTGTCGATTTCGTTGTCGAAGTGACCGATGTTGCACACCACAGCGCGTTTTTTCAGCGCTTTGAGCATGTTCGAATCACAAACGTTGACGTTACCGGTGGTGGTCACGATCAGGTCGATCTTGCCCAGCAGAGCCTTGTCGATGCTTGCTTCGGTACCGTCGTTTTCACCGTCGATGAACGGCGAGACCAGCTCGAAACCGTCCATGCAGGCCTGCATGGCGCAGATCGGATCGACTTCGGTCACTTTGACGATCATGCCTTCCTGACGCAGCGACTGGGCCGAGCCCTTGCCCACGTCACCGTAGCCGATCACCAGTGCCTGCTTGCCGGACAGCAAGTGGTCGGTGCCGCGCTTGATGGCGTCGTTCAGGCTGTGACGGCAGCCGTACTTGTTGTCGTTCTTGCTCTTGGTCACCGAGTCGTTGACGTTGATGGCCGGAATTTTCAGCTCGCCCTTGGCCAGCATGTCCAGCAGGCGGTGAACGCCAGTGGTGGTTTCTTCGGTGACGCCGTGGATCTTGTCCAGCATCGCCGGGTATTTCTTGTGGATGATCTCGGTCAGGTCGCCGCCGTCGTCGAGAATCATGTTGGCGTCCCATGGCTGGCCATCCTTGAGGATGGTCTGCTCGATGCACCACTCGTATTCTTCTTCGGTTTCGCCCTTCCAGGCGAACACAGGAATGCCGGCAGCAGCGATGGCCGCAGCAGCCTGGTCCTGAGTGGAGAAAATGTTGCACGACGACCAGCGAACTTCGGCACCCAGGGCAACCAGGGTTTCGATCAGCACGGCGGTCTGAATGGTCATGTGGATGCAGCCCAGAATCTTCGCGCCTTTCAGCGGCTGATCACCAGCGTATTTGCGACGCAGACCCATCAGGGCAGGCATTTCGGATTCGGCAATGATGGTTTCGCGACGACCCCAGGCGGCCAGGGAAATGTCGGCAACCTTGTAGTCATTAAATTCTGCGGGCGTGATTACAGCACTCATTGAGAGTCTCCATTCCATAAAAATGCGAATGGGCGCCGTTGTGCGTTTAAGGTTTGCCGGTCGAGGATCGTCCTGGCAAACAACGCCCCATCCGAGCCTGACAGGGAAAACCTGCTGCAGCGCCCCTCGGACAGGTGGCGGGAACGGTATCAAGCGTGGATGACCGTTTTGAAACGTTGGGCAGTATAGCTGCGCTCGCGATTCTTCCCAAGGCTTTCTGTCGGTTTAAAGGCCATGCAATTGCCATCTGCCTGTAATCGGGTCGATGCACAGTTGCTATGACGCAGACATGGGCGTGGGCCGCCGGCTCTGCCATCATGCGCATCTCTACCGGCCAGACGCTCAGGAGTGAACATGAATTTCCACACCCGCAAGTGGGTCAAGCCCGAAGACCTCAACCCTAACGGCACATTGTTCGGTGGTAGCCTGCTGCGCTGGATCGATGAAGAAGCGGCGATCTACGCGATTGTCCAGTTGGGTAACCAGCGCGTGGTGACCAAGTACATCTCGGAAATCAACTTTGTCAGCGCCTCGCGTCAGGGCGACATCATCGAGCTGGGCATCACCGCCACGGAATTCGGCCGCACCTCGATCACCCTCAAATGCCAGGTGCGCAACAAGATCACCCGCAAAAGCATTTTGACTGTCGACAAGATCGTCTTCGTCAACCTCGATGAAGACGGCCAGCCAGCGCCGCACGGCCGGACTGAAATCCGCTATATAAAGGACCAGTTCGACGTAGAGGACTGATACCTCTTCAAGATCGGACGCGGAGCGTCCAGAACGGCATGCGACGCGGAGCGTCGCACGATAGTGTTTTCCCGGGCACGACAGTTACAGAATGATCGTTCCTCACGCTCCGCGTGGGAATGCCGTTCACGACGCTCCGCGTCGTCTATCCCGCGTGTTTCAGCCCTTGGCTTGTAGCTTGCGCAACCACGCCAGACCCACGCTGGTGTCGCCTTTCGGGCGGTATTCGCAGCCGATCCAGCCGCTGTAGCCCAACTCGTCGATCACGTTGAACAGGTGTTCGTAGTTCAGCTCGCCCAGGTTCGGCTCGTTACGATCCGGGACGCCTGCAATCTGGATATGGCCAATGCCCGCAAAGTCCCGGCGCAGCTTGCTGGTCAGGTCGCCTTCGACGATCTGGCAGTGGTAGCAGTCGAACTGCACCTTCAGATTATCAGCGCCCACCAGTCTGCAGATTTCCTGTGCCTGATCCTGACGGTTGAGGAAGAAGCCCGGCATGTCGCGGGTGTTGATCGGCTCGATCAGAATCGTGACACCTGCGCGCTTGGCTTGCTGAGCCGCGAACGCCAGATTCTCCAGATAGACCGCCTGATGACGCTCACGCAAGCTTTCATCGGCCAGCAAGCCAGCCATGACATGCACTCGGTCATTGCCCAGCACCTGCGCATATTCCAAGGCCTGCTCGATACCGCTGCGAAATTCCGCTTCACGGCCCGGCAGCGTGGCAATGCCTCGCTCGCCTGCCTCCCAGTCGCCCGGCGGAGCGTTGAACAGCGCCTGCACCAGACCGTTGTCGCTCAGGCGCTGCTTGAGTTCCTGAGTGCTGTAGGCGTAGGGGAACAGGTACTCGACCGCGCCGAAACCATCGGCGGCGGCTGCGGCAAAGCGCTCAAGAAAATCATGCTGCGGGTACAGCATGCTGAGGTTGGCGGCAAAACGAGGCATGTTAACTCCAGTCTTCAAAGGGTCAGACGAATGGCCAAAGCAGCAGGGTGATCACGAAGCCCAGTGTGCCGAGCAGCGTGACCAGTACGGTCCAGGTGCGCAAGCCGTCGGCGACGTTGAGGCCTGCCAGCTTGGTGAACATCCAGTAACCGGCATCATTGATGTGCGACATGGCCAGACCGCCACCGCCCATCGCCAGGCACAATAGAGCCAGGTGGTTGGCGCTCAGGTCCAGCGTGGCGATCAGCGGGCTGAGAATGCCTGCAGTGGTCACCAGTGCAACGGTGGTCGAACCCTGAACAGCGCGCAGCAGCAGGGTCAGCAGGAAGCCCAGCGCGAGTACCGGCAGACCGGTGTTACGCAGCGCCTCGGAGACCACCGCACCAATGCCGGTGTCGACCAGCACCTTGCCAAACACGCCACCGGCACCGGCAATCAGGATCACCATCGCCACACCCGGCAAGGCCGAGCCGATCACATCGGACACCTGAGTGCGGCTCCAGCCACGACGCGAGCCCAACAGCCATGCGCACAGCAGGGTATCGATCAGCAATGCCACAAGCGGCGCACCGAGAACGGTCAGCACTGCACGCAGCGTCGACGTTGCAGGCAACATGGTCGTCGCCAGGGTGCCCATCAGAATCAGCACGATCGGCAACAGAATGAGCGCGATGATCAGCCCGAAACCCGGTGCAGGCGCTGGCGGCAGTTTGCTCGCCAGGCTGCTGGCGGTCTCTTCTGCGCCCAGGGTTCTGGTTTCAGTGGCTTCACGCACAGCGGAATAATCGTTGCGGGCCCAGGCTTCCAGGTCTTCGTTGGTAACGTGCGGGCCGTAGACTTCGGCGCGGATATCGTCGGTCATCGGGTAGGTCTTGCGGGTCATGCGGCCCGCGACGAAGTAGCCGATCATGCACAGCACCGCAACGATCGGAATGCCCAGCATCAGCACCCGTCCAAGGTCCGCGCCCAACTGACTGGCAGCGGCGACCGCACCAGGGTGTGGCGGCAGAAACGCATGCACGGCGAGCAAGGCGGCGCACATCGGCAGCGCGAAAATCAGCAGCGGCTTGCGTGCCGCACGCGCCACACCGTAAGCCAGCGGCATGAGGATGATCACGCCGACCTCAAAGAACACCGGAATACCGACCATGAAACCCGCAATGGTCAGCGCCAGAGGCGTGCGCTTGTTGCCGAAGCGGTTGATCAGGGTCTTGGCCAGTGCTTCGGCCCCGCCGGACAGCTCGATGATGCGCCCGATCATCGCGCCCAGCGCGATGATGATCGCGATATGGCCGAGCGTCTTGCCCATGCCGCCTTCGATGGTGGCAACCAAGTCTGCCGGTTTAACACCGGCGACCAGCGCCACGATAATGCTGACCAGCATCAGGGCGACGAAGGGCTGGAATTTGTATTTGAGCACCAGAAACAACAGCAGTGCGATGCCCGCACCGGCCACGACCATCAACATGAGCGGCGTCATGCCCGTGCACTCCGGTCAATGGTGGTAAAGACTGACAACGAAACAGCGGGGTAGGGGTGAGTCATGCTCTCGATTCCTGTTGTTATTGTTTTTCGACCGGGAGGCGCAATGCGCTCCCCGATCACCGTGTGCTCGTTACCACCTGGCGCCGAACACCTGACGCAGCTCTTCAAGCGCCGCCGGGTCCAGCGGTGCAGGTTTGGGGTTGCTCATCAGCCACAGACGGGCAGTCTCTTCCAGTTCCTCCAGGGCGTAGCAAGCCTTGGCCACCGAGCTTTCCCAGACCACCGGGCCGAGCCGCTCGAGCATCACGCCGCGCACACTGTTGGCCAGTTCCGCCACGCGCTCGGCGACTTTCGGCGAGCCCGGACGCTGGTAAGGGATCAGCGGGATATGCCCGACCTTCATGACCTGATACGGCGTCAGCGGCGGCAGAATGTCGTCCTCCTGCCACACCCCGGCCAGGGTCAAGGCGACCAGATGCGTCGAGTGGGTGTGCACCACGCCGCCGACTTCAGGGTTGCGGTCGTAGACTTCGCGGTGCAGGGCCAGGGTCTTGGACGGCTTGCTACCCGATACCCATTCACCGGCCAGATTGACCTTGGCGATATCCGCCGGGTCCATGCGGCCCAGGCAGGCGTCGGTCGGGGTGATCAGCCAGCCATCGTCGAGCCGCGCGCTGATGTTGCCGGCGCTGCCCACCGTGTAGCCGCGGCCATACAACAGCCTGCCGACGTCGCAGATTTCCTGACGCAGGGCGTTTTCATCAATCATCAGGCTGCCCCCGCCAGTTGCTTGAGGGCTTTGGCGAAGAAGTCGCGAGCGCCGAAATTACCGGACTTGAGCGCCAGTGCCAGCGGTTGTGCGCCGCTGCTGACCGTGGCCGGAACGCCCGGGTCGATCTGTGCGCCGATCTGCAACAGTTGCACGCCCAACGCCTGAACCACCGCACCGGAGGTTTCGCCACCGGCGACTACAAAACGGCGCACACCAGCGTTCAGCAGCCCCTTGGCGATCTCGCCCAACGCGGCCTCGACCATGGCACCGGAGCGTTCAACACCCAGCTCTTTCTGCACGGCTTTGACTTCATCCGGAGTGCTGGTGGCGTAGATCAACACGGTTTGCCCGGCGTCTCTGGCAAAGGCCAGCGCCTGCTCGACCACCGGCTTGCCTGCCGCCAGATCCAGCGGGTTTATGCGCAGCGCAGGGCGATTGTCTTCCAGCCAGGCCGCGACCTGGCCATTGGTGGCAACCGAAGCGCTGCCCGCCAACACCACTTCGCCGCCGCTGATAGCGATCTGTTTGGCTGCATCAATGTCACGCAGCTTGCCCGCTTTGCGGAAATTGCCCGGCAAGCCCAATGCCAGCCCCGAGCCGCCGGTCAGCAGTGGCAGGTCAGCGCAGGCTGCGCCCAGTGTGTACAGGTCCGCGTCCGACAGGGCGTCGGCAATCGCCATGCTCACGCCCTCGGCGCGCAGTTCGGCAATCTTGCTGCGCACGCTATCCACACCGTTGGCGACTGTGTCATAGCGCAGCAAGCCGACTTTGCCGGTGGTCTGCGCTTGCAGCACGCGCACCAGATTGGCATCGGTCATCGGCGTCAGTGGGTGGTTCTGCATGCCCGATTCGCTGAGCAACTGGTCCTGTACGAACAGGTGGCCGCGGAAAATCGTGCGGCCGTTTTCCGGGAAGGCCGGGCAGGCCAGGGTGAAGTCGCTGTCCAGTTGTTTCAGCAGTGCTTCACTCACCTGACCGATATTGCCAGCGGCGGTCGAATCGAAGGTCGAGCAATATTTGAAGAAGATCTGCTCGCAACCGCGCTCGCGCAGCCATTCCAGCGCGGCGAGGGATTCAGCCACCGCGTCGGCGCTTGGCGTGGTGCGCGATTTCAGGGCGATGACAATCGCGTCGGCGTCCAGACCGGCAGCCATTTCGGCGCTGGGGATGCCGATGCTCTGCACGGTGCGCATGCCGCCGCGCACCAGCATGTTGGCAAGGTCGGTGGCGCCGGTGAAGTCATCGGCAATGCAGCCCAGCAGCGGGCGAGCGTTGTTCAGGCTCATCAGTCGCTCCTCAGGCTTTTTCTGGCTTGGCTTTCGGCAATTCGATGCCCGGGAAAATCTTGATCACTGCCGAGTCATCCTCGCGGCCGAAACCGGCGCTGGAGGCCTGCATGAACATCTGGTGTGCGGTGGCCGACAGCGGCAGCGGGAATTTGCTGCTGCGCGCGGTATCCAGCACCAGGCCGAGGTCCTTGACGAAGATATCCACAGCCGACAGCGGCGTGTAATCGGCGTTGAGGATGTGCGGCACGCGGTTCTCGAACATCCACGAGTTACCGGCACTGTTGGTGATCACTTCGTACAGCGCGTCAGCATCGACACCTTCACGCAGACCGAGGGCCATGGCTTCGGCGCTGGCTGCAATGTGTACGCCGGCCAGCAACTGGTTGATGATTTTGACTTTCGAGCCCAGCCCGTGGACGTCGCCCAGGCGGTATACCTTGCCGGCCATGCCATTGAGGATGGCTTCGGCCTTGGCGTAAGACTCGGCGGGGCCGGAAGTCATCATGGTCATCTGGCCAGCGGCAGCCTTGGCGGCGCCGCCGGAGATCGGTGCGTCGAGGTACAGCAGGTTCTGTGCGGCCAGACGCTCGCCAAGTTCGACGGCGAAGGTTGGCGCAACGGTGGCGCAACCGATGACCAGACTGCCCGGACGCAGCGCCGCGACCGCGCCGTTTTCACCAAACAGAACGGTTTCGGTCTGCTCGGCATTGACCACGACGGTAATGATCACATCGCAGGCAGCGGCCATGCTGGCCGGGGATTGGCAGGCAACGCCGCCTTCCTGAGCAAACGCTTCGGTCACGCTACTGCGCACATCGCAGGCATGCACAGTGAAGCCGCTACGCAGCAGTGAACGGGCAATGCCCAGACCCATCGCACCCAGGCCGATAACGCCAACGTTTTTGCTGGTCATGCAGTAATCCTCAAAGTCAGTGCCGATGCCTGTGTCGCTGGCATTCGAGCGTTATTGTTCTGATCTGTGAATCGGATAGTGAATCAATGAGTAAATAATGTGAAGTATTTTTATTTTTCACAAAAATTAACATCGATAGGCTTTTTCCATCGCCCACAAAAAAGCCCCTGACCGGGGCTTGATTGATGTGAGCCGATATTCTGCGCGTTGCGCAGCCCTCCAAGGGGTCAGAACTTCGGCACTGGCGCGCTGGTGGCGTTTCTCAGTGAGCCGCTTTCCTGACGCGCAACTTCTTTGGGCTTGTAGGCGCAATAACCGGGGCGCGGTCCGACTTTCGGGTGGTTGCGGCAGGTGTCCGGGCGCTTGTCATAGATGGTGCACAGGCGGCTTTTACGGTCCAGATACAGGCAGTCGTTGTTGCTCATGCGCTGCAACGTGAAGATTTCCGACTTCTGGTTGTAACGCTCGACGATGCCTTCTTTCTGCAGACGCTTGGCGATGTTCTTGGCCGGGTCGCCGCGTTCGAACTCATCGACGATGCCGATGCGGATCAGGTCCTTGATCTTCACTTCTACCGGCAACGTGCAGCAACTGGATACGCAGCCCCCGCACATGTGGCTGGAGTATTTGGCCCAGGTGTCGATGCGATCGAGTTCTGCGGCGGCGATCAAGGTGGGTTTCATTTTATTTCAGAATTCCGGGTGTATCGGGGCGCGCGATCATACCGGTCCGCGGCCATTTGCAGTAAGTAAAAATTGCCGAGGCGACTGTCGGTCAGTCAGGGCGGGGCGTAATCGGTGGTGATGCGCATGCCTGCCGAGCGCATTCGGTCAGCAGGCATGGCGTAAAGGGCGAACTCAGGACTTGAGCTTGTCGTCAGCCCTGAACATGCTGCGGATGCCGCGCACGGCCTGGCGGATACGGTCCTGGTTCTCGATCAGGGCGAAGCGCACATGATCGTCGCCGTACTCACCGAAACCGATGCCCGGCGAGACACACACCTTGGCTTCGGCCAGCAGCTTCTTGGCGAACTCCAGCGAGCCCAGATGCGCGTAGGCTTCGGGAATCTTTGCCCAGACGTACATCGACGCCTTGGGGTTTTCGACCATCCAGCCCAGTTCGTGCAAGCCTTTGACCAGCACGTTGCGGCGCTGGCGATACTGCTCGGCAATGTCGAGCACGCACTGCTGATCGCCTTCCAGCGCGGCAATCGCCGCCACCTGCAGTGGCGTGAAGGTACCGTAGTCGTGGTAACTCTTGATCCGCGCCAGTGCATTCACCAGTTCGGGGTTGCCGACCATGAAGCCAATCCGCCAGCCCGCCATGTTGTAGCTCTTGGACAGGGTGAAGAACTCGACTGCAATGTCCTTGGCGCCCGGCACCTGCATGATCGACGGGGCTTTCCAGCCATCGTAGACGATGTCGGCGTACGCCAGGTCATGCACCACCAGCACGTCGTACTGTTTGGCCAGGGCCACCACGCGCTCGAAGAAATCCAGCTCCACACATTGCGCAGTCGGGTTGGACGGAAAGCCCAGAATCATCATCTTCGGCTTGGGAATCGAGCCGCGAATGGCTTTTTCCAGCTCGTCGAAGAAGTCCACGCCTGGCACCAGCGGCACCGATCGCACCTGGGCGCCGGCAATCACGGCACCGTAGATGTGGATCGGGTAACTGGGGTTGGGCACCAGCACCGTGTCGCCCTGATCCAGCGTGGCGAGCATCAGGTGGGCCAGGCCTTCCTTGGAACCAATGGTCACGATCGCTTCGCTTTCAGGGTCGATGTCGATCTCGTAGCGCTTCTTGTACCAGTTGGAAATCGCCCGACGCAGGCGTGGAATGCCGCGCGAGGTGGAGTAGCCGTGGGTGTCTTCGCGCTGGGCGACGGTGATCAGTTTTTCGACAATGTGCGGCGGTGTGGCCCCGTCGGGGTTGCCCATGCTCAGGTCGATAATGTCTTCACCACGACGACGAGCAGCCATTTTCAGCTCGGCGGTGATGTTGAACACGTAAGGGGGGAGTCGATCGATGCGCGCAAAGCGGCGCGGCGAACCTTGGTCTGCCATGAGTATCTCGCGTACGTAAGCGCCCGGAACCGTCCGAGCGACGTGGCCACATGAGGCGGCCTGCCGAGGAAGATAGACGCGCTGACAGCGTTTTGTCCACAAGGATTACAGCGCGAGCTGTACAAATATTGTTCACCCACCAAACGGAGTCGGCGGTGTAGAATCGGCGCTATTCATCGCCAGTCATCCCCGGCGGGTTTATGAGCTCAGGCCGAATACACGGTGATCCCGTGGTGTTCGGTTTCTTCGCTGCCTGCGGTCACTGCCGCTCGTTCGCGACGTCAATAGAAGCTCACTCCCTTCCTGATCAGCCTTATTTTTGCCGGAGTGTTTCAATGCCTGATTACCGCTCGAAAACGTCCACCCACGGCCGCAACATGGCCGGCGCCCGTGCCCTGTGGCGCGCCACGGGCATGAAGGACGAAGACTTCAAAAAACCGATCATCGCCATCGCCAACTCCTTCACCCAGTTCGTACCCGGCCACGTCCACCTCAAGGACATGGGCCAGCTGGTCGCGCGTGAAGTCGAGCGCGCCGGTGGCGTGGCCAAGGAATTCAACACCATTGCGGTCGACGATGGCATAGCCATGGGCCACGACGGCATGCTCTATTCGCTGCCGAGCCGCGAGATCATTGCCGACTCCGTCGAGTACATGGTCAATGCGCATTGCGCCGACGCCATCGTGTGCATTTCCAACTGCGACAAGATCACCCCGGGCATGCTGATGGCGTCGTTGCGCCTGAACATTCCGGTGATCTTCGTCTCCGGCGGGCCAATGGAAGCAGGCAAGACCAAACTGGCCAGCCACGGCCTGGATCTGGTCGATGCGATGGTCATCGCTGCTGACTCGACCGCCAGTGACGAAAAAGTCGCCGAGTACGAGCGCAGCGCCTGTCCGACCTGCGGGTCGTGTTCCGGCATGTTCACCGCCAACTCGATGAACTGCCTGACCGAAGCACTGGGTCTGGCCCTGCCGGGCAACGGTTCCGCACTCGCCACCCACAGCGACCGCGAGCAACTGTTCCTGCAGGCTGGCCGCACCATCGTTGACCTGTGCCGTCAGTACTACAAGGAAAACGACGACTCGGTGTTGCCGCGCAACATCGCCAACTTCAAGGCGTTCGAAAACGCCATGACGCTGGACATCGCCATGGGCGGTTCGACCAACACCATCCTGCACCTGCTGGCCGCTGCTCAGGAAGCCGAGATCGACTTCGACCTGCGCCACATCGACCGTCTGTCGCGCAAGGTGCCGCAACTGTGCAAGGTTGCGCCGAACATCCAGAAGTACCACATGGAAGACGTGCACCGCGCGGGCGGGATCTTCAGCATCCTTGGCGAGCTGGCCCGTGGCGGCCTGCTGCACACCGACCTGCCGACCGTGCACAGCAAGACCCTGGCCGAAGGCATCGCCAAATGGGACATCACCCAGACTGACGACGAAGCCGTGCACACTTTCTTCAAGGCGGGCCCGGCAGGCATCCCGACGCAGACCGCGTTCAGCCAGTCGACCCGTTGGGAAAGCCTGGATGCTGACCGTGAAAACGGCTGCATCCGCAGCGTCCAGCACGCCTATTCGCAAGAAGGTGGCCTGGCCGTGCTGTACGGCAACATCGCGCTGGATGGCTGCGTGGTGAAAACCGCTGGTGTCGACGAGTCGATCCACGTCTTCGAAGGCAACGCGAAGATCTTCGAAAGCCAGGACAGCGCGGTGCGCGGGATTCTCGCTGACGAAGTCAAAGCGGGCGACATTGTCATCATCCGCTACGAAGGCCCGAAAGGCGGCCCGGGCATGCAGGAAATGCTCTACCCGACGTCCTACCTGAAGTCCAAGGGGCTGGGCAAGGATTGCGCGTTGCTGACTGACGGCCGCTTCTCGGGCGGTACTTCTGGCCTGTCCATCGGTCACGCTTCACCGGAAGCGGCGGCAGGCGGTGCAATCGGTCTGGTGCGCGATGGCGACAAAGTGCTGATCGACATCCCCAATCGCTCGATCAACCTGTTGATCGACGATGCGGAAATGGCCGAGCGCCGTACCGAACAGGACAAGAAAGGCTGGAAACCTGTCGAGTCGCGTCCACGCAAAGTGACCACCGCCCTCAAGGCCTACGCCCTGCTGGCGACCAGCGCTGACAAGGGCGCGGTGCGTGACAAGGCGTTGCTGGACAAACTGGTGCCTTGATCTGCATTGGCAACACTAAAAAGCCCGGCAGAGATGCCGGGCTTTTGTTTACAGCTGGTTTCACACTGTGGGCAGTGAAAGGGAGCGCTCACTTCCTGTCCGCAATCACCCCGATCAGCACCAGCACCACCAGCAGCACCGGCGCCAGGCTGTAGTTGTTGAACTGGCTGAGGCCGCGCACTACCCACGGCGTGGCGTAGATCAGCGCCGCGCCGCTGCCCACTGCGCAGAGCAGGGCGATCAGCGGGATGCGCAGGGCACCGGTAATGCCGCTGATTCGCTGTTCCAGCCAGCCTTTGATGTCCGAGCCGAACAGCACCAGCAGGCAGCCCACCAGCGCGAGTGCGATTTCTGAAAGATTGCTGCGACTCCAGCGCGAAACGGTGGCGAGCAGATCGAGTACGAAATCCATGCAGGGTCCTTAGATCAGAAAGTATTGCAGCAGGTCGTTGAGGAACAGCTGGCCTTGCGGCGTGGCGATCAGGCGTGTCGGGTCCTGGTGCAGCAACCCCTTTTGTTCAGCCTGTCGACGCGCCTCGGCCAGCGAATCGAGGCTTAGACCGGTTCTTTCGCGAAATAACGCAGCGTCCACACCATTTGTCAGTCGCAATGCATTCATCAAGAATTCAAACGGCAATTCATCGAGCGGCAACAGCTTTGCCCCGGCCTGAAACGGCTTGTCCGGGTTCAGGTAATCCTTGGGCAGCCGGGTCTTCCAGGTGCGCATGATGCGTCCGTCCGGATGGCTCAACTTGCCATGTGCGCCTGCGCCGATACCGATGAAATCTCCGAACGCCCAATAGTTGAGGTTATGCCGCGCCGGTTTTCCGGGCTGCGCATAAGCCGACACTTCGTACTGCGCGTAACCATGAGTGGCCAGCAACTGCTGTCCGGTTTCCTGAATATCCCAAAGAATGTCGTCTTCGGGCAGCACCGGTGGCTGATTCCAGAACACCGTGTTGGGCTCCAGGGTCAGTTGATACCAGGACAGGTGGGTCGGGGCTAGGGCGATGGCCTGGCGCAGATCGTCCAGCGCTTCGTCCTGGGACTGGTCCGGCAGACCGTGCATCAGGTCCAGGTTGAAGTTGTCGAAACCGGCCTGACGCGCCATGTCGGCGGCACGAATCGCTTCGTCGCCATTGTGGATGCGGCCCAGCGCCTTGAGTTTGGACTCCTGAAAGCTCTGAATGCCGATCGACAGTCGATTGATGCCCAGACCGCGATAGGCGCTGAATTTGACCTGCTCGAAGGTGCCCGGGTTGGCTTCCAGTGTGATCTCGATGTCGCTGGCAAAGCGGATGCGTTGTTCGACGCCTTGCAGCAGGCGTCCCAGTGCGTCTGCGCTGAACAGGCTTGGCGTACCGCCGCCAAAGAAGATCGATTGCAGTTCGCGGCCGTAGACGTGCGGCAGGTCAAGGTCCAGGTCGGCGAGCAGGGCGTCGACGTATTCCTGTTCCGGCAGCACCGGGCTTGCGGTGTGCGAGTTGAAGTCGCAGTACGGGCATTTGCGCACGCACCACGGAATATGGATGTACAGCGACAGCGGTGGCAGGTGCGGCAGCGCAGGGCGTGGGCTTTCTGACGAGAAACCGCTCTCGCCGAGAAACAGCGGCTGCGCAGGCGAATCGTGGGTCATTGCAGACCCAGGCGTTGCCGCAACAGGACCATGGCGCGAGCGCGATGGCTGAGCTGGTTTTTCTCGCTCGGGCCGAGTTCGGCACTCGAGCAATTGCGCTCCGGCACCCAGAACAGCGGGTCATAGCCGAAGCCGTGTTCACCGCTGGCAGCGTGCAGGATGCGCCCATGCCACAGCCCTTCACAGAGGATCGGCAGTGGGTCGTCGGCGTGGCGTACCAGCGCCAATACGCAGACAAATTGTGCGCCACGCTGCTCGTCCGGCACGTCTTTGAGCGCCTCCAGCAGCTTGGCGTTGTTGGCGGCATCGCCCTTGCCCTCGGCATAGCGTGCGGAATAGATACCCGGCGCACCGCCGAGGAAATCCACCGCCAACCCCGAGTCGTCGGCCAGCGCAGGCAGGCCGGACAGGCGCGCGGCGTTACGTGCCTTGAGGATTGCATTCTCGACGAAGGACAGGCCGGTTTCTTCCGGCTCCACCAGACTGAACTCGCTGACCGAGCGCAGCGTTACGCTGCCGCCGAGCATGGCCTGGAGTTCCTTGAGTTTGCCGCCATTGTGGCTGGCCAGTACGAGTTGTGTGAGGTTCATGGTTGGCCTGTCGTGGTGCTTGAAAACGGTCGGTTAAACGGCAATCTTGTGGTCCGTCAGCCCTGGGCTGGTGACCCGGTAGATGCCGATTTCACCCAGCAGGTTGGGCCAGAGTTTGCTGGCCCAGCCGTGACGATGCTGTTGATCGACGGCCAGCCTGTCGAGCACCTTTGCATCGCGTTCACGACACAGTTCTTCGAAGTCGCCGAAGGTGCAGAAGTGAATGTTCGGCGTGTTGTACCAGGTATACGGCAGGAATTCGGACACCGGCATGCGGCCCTTGCTCGCCAGGTACCAGCGGCAGCGCCAGTGACCGAAGTTCGGAAAGGTGATGATGCACTGACGCCCGACGCGCAGCATCTCGTCGAGGATTCGGTCCGGGTAATGCACCGCTTGCAGGGCCTGGGTCATGACCACGACGTCGAAGCTGTTGCTGGCAAAGTTGCCCAGCCCCTTGTCGAGGTCCTGCTCGATGACGTTGATGCCCTTGGCGACACACTCGGCAATGTTGGCAGCGTCGTTTTCCAGCCCGTAGCCGGTGACCTGCTTGTGGTCACGCAGCCAGGTCAGCAATTCGCCGTCGCCACAACCCAGGTCGAGCACGCGGCTGCCTGCGGGAATCCACTCCTGGATGATTTCCAGATCGGCTCTCATGACGTCCTCACAACGAAATTCGGTTCATGTAATTACCGAAAGCCTGCAAGTAGCGCGGAATCGGGATCAGAAAGGCGTCGTGGCCTTGAGGTGCGTCGATTTCCAGATAGCAGACGTCCTTGCGCGCGGCCATCAGTGCGTCAACCAGTTCCCGCGAGCGGGCCGGCGAGAAGCGCCAGTCGGTAGTAAACGACATCACGCAGAATTTGGCGGTGGCATTGGCGAAGGTCTTGGCCAGATCGTCGTTGAAGTTGGCGGCAGGGTCGAAGTAGTCCAGCGCTTTGGTCATCAACAGGTAGGTATTGGCGTCGAAACGCCCCGAAAATTCTTCACCCTGATAACGCAGGTAGCTCTCGACCTGAAACTCGACGCTGTGGAAGTCGTAGTTGAGTTTTTCGCTCTTCAGACCACGGCCGAATTTCTCGCCCATCGAGTCATCCGACAGGTAGGTGATGTGCCCGACCATCCGCGCCAGCATCAGGCCGCGTTTGGGGATCACACCGCGCTCCTGGAACGAGCCACCGTGGAATTCCGGGTCGGTGAGAATGGCCTGACGCGCCACCTCGTTGAACGCGATGTTCTGTGCCGACAGCTTGGGGGCAGAGGCGATCGCCAGGCAATGGCGCACGCGATCCGGGTAGCTGATGGTCCATTGTAGCGCCTGCATGCCACCCAGACTGCCGCCAATCACCGCAGCCCAGGTGTCGATACCCAGCAGATCCGCCAGCCGGGCCTGGCTGTTGACCCAGTCTTCTACGGTCACCACCGGGAAATTGGCACCGAACGGCTTGCCGGTGTCCGGGTCGATACTGCTCGGGCCGGTCGAGCCATTGCAGCCGCCCAGATTGTTAAGGCTGACGACGAAGAACTTGTTGGTGTCGATAGGCTTGCCGGGACCGATACAGCTGTCCCACCAGCCCGGTTTGCGGTCATCGGCGCTGTGGAAGCCCGCGGCATGGTGGTGCCCGGACAGCGCGTGGCAGATCAGCACGGCATTGCTGCGGGCGGCATTGAGCTGACCGTAGGTTTCGTAAATCAGGTCATAGGCTGGCAACGAACGACCGCACGCCAGCGCCAGAGGCTCGCTGAAATGCGCCGTCTGTGGTGTGACCAGTCCGACAGAATCGTGAGGGAATACCGTGGGCATCGACCCTGCTCTCGCATAAATGAGGCGTAAGTCTAAAGACCGCGGGGTGCAGCGGCAATAAGGGATGTTGCCGGGAGCAAATCAGCTGCACCTCGGGACAGGACGCAGAGCGTCCAGAACGGCATGCGACGCGGAGCGTCGCACGATAGTTGAGGTGATCGTTCCGCACGCTCCAGCGTGGGAATGCCTTGGGTGACGCTCCGCGTCACAGATCTGCGCCGCACCGCATGCTCCGGATAGGACGCGGAGCGTCCAGAACGGCATGCCCACGCGGAGCATGGGCACGATAGGCGTTCTTTCGGACGTCACGCTCCAGCGTGGAACAAGAGTGCTTACATCAGCAAACGCAGCACATCCGGCATGTTGCTCATGGCGGCGAGGTTGTTGATGACCAGCATGTCCAGCAACTTGAGCACCAGGAATGCGAGGATCGGCGAGATATCCAGCCCGCCCAGGTTCGGAACGATCTTGCGGAACGGTGCCAGGGCGGGTTCACAGATCTGGTTGACCAGTTCTGCGCCGGGGTTGCTGCTACCCGGGGCGACCCACGACAGAATCACGCTGATGATCAGGGCAAAGAAGAATATCTTCAGGAACAGTGCGGTTACGCCGATGATCGACCAGAGCAGCAGGTGCAGCGGATCGCCCGTGGTGCCGAACATCAGCAGCAGGGTCAGGGCCATCAGCACCATCTGCACGATGATCGCCAGTACCAGCGAAGACATGTCCAGCCCGCCCAGGCTGGGGATGATGCGCCGCAGCGGTTTGAGCAGCGGCTGGGTGGCGCGCACGATGAACTGGCACAGCGGGTTGTAGAAATTGGCCCGCACCAGTTGCAGCACAAAGCGCAACAGCACGATCAGCAGGTAAAGACTGCCAAGCGTTTGCAGGACGTAAATTGCAGCGGTGTTCAATCCGATCATCGATCTGCTCCAGAAAACCCGAAAATTATTTGCCCAGTTGCTCAGCCAGCTCGGCTGCACGATGATCTGCGGCAGTCAGTGCCGTTTCCACCAGTGCTTCGAAGCCGCCTGCCTGAAATGCCTTGATGGCCGCCTCGGTGGTCCCGCCCGGCGAGGCGACACGACGACGCAGCTCGCCCGCACCCACATCACTGCCGGTCGCGATCAGTGCCGAGCCCAGTGCGGTTTGCAGAGTCAGCTTTTTCGCGATGTCTTCCGGCAGGCCCAGTTTTACACCTGCCGCGGTCATCGCTTCCATCATCAAAAAGAAGTACGCAGGGCCACTGCCAGACACCGCTGTTACAGCGTCCATGTGTTTTTCCTGCTCGACCCAGACCGCTACACCGACGGCAGACAGCAGTTGCTCGGCCTGCCCGCGTTGTTCGGCAGTGACCTTGTCGGTGGCATACAGCCCGCTGGCCCCCTGACGCAGCAGCGACGGGGTATTGGGCATGCAGCGCACCACCGGCTGATCGCCAAGCCATTGAGTCAGGCTAGCGCAGGTAATGCCGGCCGCAACCGACACAATCAGCTGATTGGCTTCAAGGCTGGACTTCAACGCCTGGCAGACGTTTTTCATCATCTGCGGCTTGACCGCCAGCACCACGACATCTGCGCCCTTGATCGCCTCGGCGTTGTCGGCAAATACCTGGATGCCATGATCGTTGGCGATGCGTTCGCGGGTTTCGGCACCCGGCGCGCTGGCACAGATCAGTGCCGCGTCCACGCCTTGGGCGCGCAGGCCGCCGATCAGGCTGGAAGCCATGTTTCCGGCACCGACGAAGGCAATACGAGTCTTGCTCATGAAGGGGTCCTTGTGGGGAAGTTTATGGCTGGCCATAGTCGCGGGCGCCAAAGAGAGCTGTGCCGATACGCACCCAGGTTGCGCCTTGTGCAATGGCGGCTTCCAGGTCGTGGCTCATGCCCATGGAAAGTGTGTCGAGCGCCAGGTTCAATTGCTCCTGCAACGTGCGCACAGCGGCGAACGAGGCATGCTGAGCCGCAGGGTCGTCTGTAGGCTCAGGGATCGCCATGAGGCCGCGCAGCTTCAGTCGCGGCAGGGCGATGATGGCGGCGGCCAGCTCCGGCAGGTCCTGAGGCGTGCAGCCCGACTTGCTGGCTTCGCCACTGACGTTTACCTGAATGCAGATGTTCAGTGGCTCAAGCGCCTCGGGGCGTTGCTCGGACAGGCGTTGGGCGATTTTCAGGCGGTCCACGGAATGTACCCAGGCGAAGTTCTCGGCGATAGCGCGTGTCTTGTTCGATTGAATGGGGCCGATGAAGTGCCAGCACAAGGGCAGGTCGCTCAGTTCGAGCTGTTTGCCCAGTGCTTCCTGTAAATAATTTTCGCCAAAGTTGCGCAAGCCTGCGGTGTAAGCTTCACGCAAGTCGCCGGCGGGCTTGGTTTTGCTCACCGCCAGCAGGCCGACGGACGCCGGTTCGCGGTTGGCGGCGAGGGCTGCGTCGCGAATTCGTTGTTCGAGCGTTGAAATGTTCGCTGCTATCGTGGACATTGATTTGCGCCAGCAGGGCTAAAGTCTGCGGCATTCTATGTGATTGAGGAGCTGTATGGATATTACCGAGCTGCTGGCCTTCAGTGCCAAACAGGGCGCGTCGGATTTGCACCTCTCTGCAGGTCTGCCACCGATGATCCGCGTCGACGGCGATGTGCGGCGTATCAACCTGCCCCCGCTGGACGCCAAGGAGGTCAAGGCGCTGATCTACGACATCATGAACGACAAGCAACGGCAGGATTTCGAGGAGCGTCTGGAAACCGACTTTTCCTTTGAAGTGCCGGGCGTTGCGCGTTTTCGGGTCAACGCATTCAACCAGAATCGCGGCGCAGGCGCGGTGTTTCGTACCATTCCCTCGAAAATCCTGAGCATGGAAGACTTGGGGATGGGCAGTGTGTTTCGGAAAATTACGGATGTGGCGCGCGGCCTGATTCTGGTCACCGGGCCGACCGGCTCAGGCAAGTCGACGACGCTGGCGGCGATGATCGACTACCTCAATTGCAATAAACATCACCACATCCTGACCATCGAGGACCCGATCGAATTCGTTCACGAGTCGAAGAAGTGCCTGGTCAACCAGCGCGAGGTGCACCGCGACACACTGGGCTTCTCGGAAGCGCTGCGCTCGGCCCTGCGCGAAGACCCGGATGTGATTCTGGTCGGCGAGATGCGCGACCTGGAGACCATTCGCCTGGCGCTGACCGCCGCTGAAACCGGCCACCTGGTGTTCGGCACGCTGCACACCACGTCGGCGGCCAAGACCATTGACCGGATTGTGGACGTGTTCCCGGCTCAGGAAAAATCGATGATTCGCTCGATGCTCTCCGAATCGCTGCACGCAGTGGTTTCACAGGCGCTGCTCAAGAAGGTCGGCGGCGGACGGGTGGCCGCGCATGAAATCATGATGGGCACGCCCGCGATCCGTAACCTGATTCGCGAGGACAAGGTGGCGCAGATGTATTCGTCGATCCAGACCGGCGGTTCGTTGGGTATGCAGACGCTGGATATGTGCCTGGCTGATCTGGTGAAGAAAGGCCTGATCACCCGCGAAAGCGCTCGTGAGCGGGCCAAGGTGCCAGATAACTTCTGATCGCAGGGATGCTGCAGGAACGAAAAAGGGGTCTTGAACGCGTTCAAGACCCCTTTTTTCAGATGCGGCTTGCGGACCGCAGATTCACGCCAGGATCAGCGCTGAACCACGCGCATCTGGCCGGGCTGTTTTGGCAGAACGCGCTTGGCGATCTTGTAGTGACTGTTCCAGTACGGCTTGTTCAGCGTATCGACAGTTACGGCCTTGCCACGACGCGGCGCATGCACGAACTTGTTGTCACCCAGGTAAATGGCGACGTGGTTGATGTTGCGGCTCTTGATGTTGAAGAACAGCAAGTCACCCGGTTTCAGATCCTTGCGATCCACCGTCTGTCCATGACCTTGGGCCATGGCATTGGAGGTGCGTGGCAGGTCGACCTCACGCACATCCGTGTAGGCATATTTGACCAGCCCGCTGCAGTCCAGACCCTTGCCGGGTGTGGTGCCACCCCAGCGGTAAGGCGTACCGACAGCCTGCAAGGCACGTTTCACGACGGCATTGCCCTGTTTGGCAGGGACAGCAGCCGACGCCTGCAAGGTGGCCTTGCTGGCGTTCTTGCGTGAAACCGGCTTTGAAGCGCGGGCATTTTTGGGGTGAACGGATACTGGTGTGGCTTCCTGGGGTGCATTGCGAGTCGCGAGTGCCGGTGAAGAATGACTTTTGGCGGTGTAGCCCGTGAAGCTCGCAGGAAGTTGTTGCTCACGATTGGTGGCGTGGGCGGCCAGTGGCATAAAAAGGCAAATGGTTAGCCATGTCTTGAAAAAAGGACGCATTCGGCAGGGCTCGTAGTGGTCAGCGCGCAACTTTATAACAGCTTTTTCGGAAAATCTGACCCCATTTGTCGAGCGCATCACACTGGTATCGTTGCGTTTTATGCGACAGACTCTTTCTTTTTTCTTGCTAATCCCTTTGACGACAAGGGCTTGGCGGCATAAACCCGCCTCATGTGCCATACGTCGGAAGAGGGAAACCAAGTCACAAATTTGTTATGTATTTTTTTCTATCAGCGCAAAGAGGGTAAAAATGAACGCCTATCGTTCGGACACGCACAGCAAGGTCATGGGCTACCTGATGTGGATTTTCGGGTTCCTGGGGGCGCATCGCTTTTACTACGGCAAGCCGGTGACCGGGACCATCTGGTTCTTCACCTTCGGTCTGTTTGGTATTGGCTGGCTGATCGACCTGTTTCTGATCCCGTCGATGGACCGCGAAGCCGACCTGCGCTTTACCTCGGGTTCCACCGATTACAGCCTGGCGTGGATCCTGCTGACCTTCCTGGGCCTGTTTGGCGTACACCGCATGTACCAGGGCAAGTGGATCACCGGCATTATCTACCTGTGCACGGGCGGGTTGTTTCTATTGGGGATTCTGTATGACTTCTGGACCCTGAATGACCAGATCTCGATGAAGAACGCCCGACGCGGGTAAGGCTTGGGGCGAGGGGCTGACGCAGAGCGTGGTCCGGCCCGGCCACCTATCGTTGCTCACGCTCCAGTCCAGACACCTCTCGTTCCTCACGCTCCAGCGTGGGAATGCCCTTCGTGACGCTCCGCGTCACAAATCTGCGCGGCACCACAGATTCGTGATCGGACGCAGAGCGTCCAGCAGGGCATCACCACGCGGAGCGTGGTAACGAGAGTCTGAGGCCTTAAGCTCAACGGCTGTAGCTGATCCGTCCATCCACCAGCGTGTAGCGTATCGAGCCGGGCAGGCAGTGGCCGATGAAGGGGCAGTTTTCGCCTTTTGACAGCCAGGTCTCGCCTGCAACCGTCGAGGCGGCAGGGTCGAACAGCACGATATCCGCTGGCGCACCGGCACTTAGCTTGCCGGCCGGCAGGCGCAAGGCGGCGGCCGGGCCGCTGCTCAGGCGAGCGATCAGGGTCGGCAGGTCGAGCAGGCCGTCATCCACTAACGTCATGGCCAGCGGCAACAGCAACTCCACGCTGCTGATGCCCGGTTCCGTAGCGCCAAACGGTGCCAGCTTGGCGTCACGCTCATGCGGCTGGTGATGGCTTGAAATCGCCTGAATGACACCGCTCTTCACTGCTTCACGCAGACCATCGCGGTCGGCGCGAGTGCGCAGCGGCGGCTGGACGTGATAGAGGCTGGAGAAGTCGATCAGCGCCTCGTCAGTCAGAATCAACTGATACAACGCTACATCCGCTGTCACTGGCAGACCACGTGCCTGCGCCTGGGCAATCAGCGCCGCACCACGCGCACTGGTCAACTGGCTGAAGTGCGCGCGCACACCGCTTTGCTCGACCAGCAACAGGTCGCGAGCCAGCGCCACTGTCTCGGCCGTCTCGGGAATGCCCGCCAAGCCCAGAAACGCCGCCGTCGCGCCATCGTGCGCCAGACCGCCTTCGGCCAGATCACGATCCTGCGAATTGAAAATCACCGTCAGGTCGAAGGTGGCCGCATATTCCAGCGCCCGGCACAGCGTACGGGTGTTGCTGAAGCTGCTCAGACCGTTGCCGAATGCCACGCAGCCTGCGTCGCGCAGGGCGATCAGCTCCGCCAGTTGTTCGCCTTCCAGGCCCTTGCTCAGTGCGCCGACAGGAAACACCTTGCTGAAACCGGCTTCACGGGCGCGGTCCAGAATCAGTTCGGCCACCGCCGAGGTGTCGAGCACCGGTTTGGTCTGCGGCGGGCAGCACAGGCTGGTCACGCCGCCTGCCACCGCCGCGCGGGTTTCGCTGGCGATGCTGCCTTTGCGGCTGTAGCCCGGTTCGCGCAGGGACACGTTGAGGTCGACCAGACCGGGCGCTGCGACCAATCCGGTAGCATCGATGGTCTGGGTGGGCTCGAAACCCTCCGGAGCGGCACCGATAGCGGTGAGCTTGCCTGCTTCAACGTGCAGGTCGGTAATCTGATCCATCCCGCTGACCGGGTCGATGACGCGAGCGCCGAGGATGCTGAGCTTCACTGGGCGTTCTCCTGTTCGAATTGGCGTTGTGCGTTTTGCCCGCTCATGGCCATGGACAGCACTGCCATGCGGATTGCGATGCCGTAGGTCACTTGATTGAGAATCACCGAATGCGCGCCGTCGGCCACTGCCGATTCGATCTCCACGCCGCGGTTGATCGGGCCGGGGTGCATGACAATCGCATCCGGCTTCGCGGCCGCAAGGCGCGCGGTGGTCAGGCCGAACAGGCGGTAGAACTCGCCTTCGCTGGGCAGTAGCCCACCGGTCATGCGTTCGCGTTGCAGGCGCAGCATGATCACCACGTCCACGTCCTTCAAGCCTTCGTTGAGGTCGGTGTAGACCTTCACCCCATATTGTTCGACGCCGACCGGCAGCAGGGTTTTCGGCCCTATCACGCGGATGTCCGGGCAGCCGAGCGCCTTGAGCGCGAGCATGTTGGAGCGCGCTACCCGTGAATGCAGGATGTCGCCAACGATAGCCACCGACAGGTTTTCAAAGCCGCCCTTGTGCCGACGAATCGTTAGCATGTCGAGCATGCCCTGGGTCGGGTGTGCGTGACGGCCATCGCCGCCGTTGATGATCGCGACGTCCGGGCATACGTGTTCGGCGATGAAGTGCGCAGCACCCGAGTCTGCGTGACGCACGACGAACATGTCGGCGGCCATCGCCTCAAGGTTGCGCAAGGTATCGAACAGCGTTTCGCCCTTGCTGGTGGACGAGGTCGAGACGTTCAGCGTGATCACGTCGGCAGACAGTCGCTGCGCGGCCAGTTCAAAGGTGGTACGGGTACGGGTGGAGTTCTCGAAGAACACGTTGCACACCGTCTTGCCGCGCAACAGCGGGACCTTCTTCACCGCCCGCGCGCCGACTTCAAGGAACGAGTCGGCGGTGTCGAGAATTTCGGTAAGCAGCTCGCGGGGCAAGCCGTCCAGAGACAGAAAATGGCGCAGCTGGCCCTGGTGGTTGAGCTGCAGCGGGCGCTTGGCGTCGAGAGGCGTCATCGCAATGGACTCTTAAAGGGCGGTGGAGAGGTCTTGAAGCTCGAGCGCCAGCGGCTCGGGGCCGGACAGCTTGATGCGTTCATCGGGTGCCAGCGACAGAGTCGCGCCAACCACATTCGGGCGGATCGGCAGTTCGCCGGCGTCCAGGTCCAGCAGGCAGATCAGCGTGACGCTAGCCGGGCGGCCGTAGTCGAACAGCTCATTGAGGGCGGCGCGGACAGTACGACCACTCATCAGCACGTCGTCAATCAGCACCAGATGCTGCCCTTCTATTTCGAACGGCAGGTCCGAAGGTCGCACTTGAGGGTGCAGGCCGTTCTGGCTGAAGTCATCGCGATAGAACGAAACGTCCAGGGTGCCGAGCGGAGCGGGGTTGTTCAGTGCCTTGAGCAGCGCCTGGGCAACCCATACACCGCCAGTGCGGATACCAATGAAACGAGGGTCGCTGATGCCGCGCTTGCTCAGGTGAGCGTTCAGGTCAGTGGCCATCTGACGAATCAGTTCGGCGGGATCGGGCAGGCTCATGGTTGCTCCTTAGAGGCTCGGGCAGCGTCGGTCCGTGGCGCGATGCTCAAGCGATAACGTGGAATCCGGGTATCTCGAAGCGATAAAGGCAGAAAAAGTCACACATTCAACAGCTCGGGGTGCTCGTCCAGCCAGCCTTGCAGAAGCAGCGCAGCGGCAATGGCATCCACCGGGTTGTCGCGATAGCTGCCTTTCTGGCCGCCGCGAGCCATGCGCTCGCCTTTGGCTTCGAAGGTCGTCAAGCGTTCATCATGGGTGTAGACGGTTACACCAAAGCGTCCGTTGAGCTTGCGCGAAAACTTTTCCGCGCGCGCGCTCATGTCGCTGGGCGTACCGTCCATGTTCAACGGCAGACCCACCACGATCGCATCAGGTTTCCACTCGTTGATCAGCGCCTGAACCTTGTCCCAGTCCGGCACGCCATTCTGCGCCTTGAGCGTACAGAGTTCACGTGCCTGACCGGTAATGGCCTGACCGACCGCAACGCCGATCTGTTTGGTGCCGTAATCAATCCCCAGCAGCAGCCGTAAAGCGGCCATCAAGCGTGCCCTGCCTGGGTCGATATGAGGTTGAGATTGATGCCCAGGCGTCTGGCTGCTGCATCGAGGCGCAGCTCGCTGTCGACATCGAACAGGATGGCCGGGTCAAACGAGCAGGTCAGCCAGGCGTTGTCAGCCATTTCCGCATCCAGTTGGCCGGCGTCCCACCCCGCGTAGCCGAGGGTGATCACATTTTGATCCGGCCCGTAGCCATCGGCGATTGAAAACAGCACGTCCTGCGAGGTCGACAGCGAAATCCCGCCGGGAAGATTGACTGTGGCCTGAAACGTCTGGCCACTGGGATGCAGGACAAAGCCGCGATCGGTTTGCACCGGGCCGCCCGAATGTATGGCGATTTCCTGGCAGCGTTTGGGCGCAGGAAGCTCCGGTCGCAGTTGCTCGAGTACATCTGCCAGGGTCAGGCTTTGCGGGCGGTTGATCACCAGCCCCATTGCGCCATTGGCGTTGTGCTCGACAACGTAGGTCAAGGTCTGAGCAAAGTTCTCGTCGTGCATGTGGGGCATGGCGATCAGGAACTGGTGCTTTAGATAACTCGGGGAGACTTTTTTCATGAGTCCTAGTTTGGCGTTGCCTTGCGTGCCTGACAACTGACACTTGTACGTGCCGGGTGTCAGTTGGCAAAAAATTCAATTGCTTGACAGCTTGTCGCCGCGTGCAAATTTCCAGGTGCGGATGATCTCCAGCCGGTCGATGTCTGCCAGATCGCCGGTGAACGGCGCAAAAGGTGCTGCCAGACGCACGATTCGTTGTGCAGCCTGATCCAGCAAAGGTTGCCCTGATGATTCAAGCACCAGCACTTCATACAGCGAGCCGTCCCGATTTATTGACACAAGAAGTCGCAAATTGCCATAGATCTGCTTGCGCCGTGCTTCCTCAGGATAGTTCAGGTTTCCGACCCGCTCGACCTTCTTGCGCCAGTCGTCCTTGTACCAGGCACCTTTGTCGCGCATGGTCGAGGCCGCATTGAGGCGGTGGATCTTCGGGCGCTTGGCGTAAAGCTGCTGCTCGGTCGACAGTTCGGCTTCCAGGCTGGCAATTTCGTTGCTCAGCTCCGCGCTGTCAAAGGTCGGTGCGGCCTTGGTGGTTGGCTCGGGCTTGACCTCATCGCGTTTGGCGACGGTTTTCTGCTGGCTGGGCGCAGTGGTCGCGACCGCGGTCTTGGGCGCTTCCTGCTTGACCACCGGCTTGCTGGCCGGAGGCGGGGTGACCTTGTTGACCTTGGTGTCCTGATACGGCGCCAGCTCGGTGGTCTTGAGCGTTTCGGCCTTGTCCAGAGTGCCGCTGCCCTGTTGATCGTCCTGTGCCAGAAAATCCGCCTGTTTAGGCTTTTCTTCGCTTTTGAACGTGGCGAGGGTGATTTCCAGGGTCTGCGAGATCTGCTCCGGCTTTACATAGGTGAAACCCACGCCAAGGATCACCGCGAGGTGGATCAGCGCCGCGATCATCATGGTAAAGCCCAGGCGATCGGCAGGACGCACACCCACATTGGCGAGCTCGAGGGGGAGGTCGTTTCTGGCCATGGATGTCATTGGCGGTTCAGCATCTCGTCAGCCTGCATGTCAAAATCCGTGTCGTGTTACAGGTGGCGCATGATAACGCAATGTACGGCGAAGCTCTGTTGCGGATCAGACGAAGGGACGCCGCGGCGCACGGTTTGAACCGTGGCCAGCGGCGTCAGTCGTTGATCAGCCCTTGCGCGCCTGCAACTTCTTCTCGATCGCGTCCATCAGCAGCCCACCAATATTGGTGCCGAAGGCGTTGTCGATTTCGCGGATGCAGGTCGGGCTGGTGACATTGATTTCGGTCAGGTGCTCACCGATCACGTCGAGGCCGACGAACAACAGGCCTTTTTCGCGCAGGGTGGGGCCGATCTGCTCGGCGATCCAGCGGTCCTTGTCGCTCAGCGGACGGGCTTCGCCACGCCCGCCTGCGGCCAGGTTGCCACGTGTTTCACCTGCGGCAGGGATGCGCGCCAGGCAATACGGGACTGGTTCGCCATCGACCATCAGGATGCGCTTGTCGCCGTCCTTGATGGCGGGCAGGTAGCCCTGCGCCATGATTTGCTGTGTGCCGTGAGCGGTCAGGGTTTCGAGGATCACCGACAGGTTCGGATCGCCCGCCCGATGGCGGAAGATCGACGCGCCGCCCATGCCGTCCAGCGGCTTGAGGATGACGTCGCCATGTTTTTCGGCAAATTCGCGAATGATGTCGGCGCGGCGGCTGACCAGGGTCGGCGGCGTGCATTGGGGGAACAGCGTGGCGAACAGCTTCTCGTTGCAGTCACGCAGACTCTGCGGCTTGTTGACGACCAGCACGCCTGCGCGCTCGGCCTGCTCCAGCAGGTAGGTGGCGTAGACGAATTCCATGTCGAACGGCGGGTCCTTGCGCATCAGGATCACGTCCAGGTCATCGAGACCTGCGTCCACTTCGGCTTCGAACTCGAACCATTTGGCCGGATCGGCAAACACCTTGAGCGGCTTCATGCGCGCGCGGGCCTGGCCAGCGTCCTGATACAGGTCTTTCTGTTCCATATAGAACAGCGACCAGCCGCGTTCCTGTGCGGCAAGGAGCATGGCCAGCGAGCTGTCCTTTTTATAGGAAATGCGCTCAATGGGGTCCATGACAATCCCTAGGCGAACGCTCATGGGTAATATCCTCTGATCGGTAAGGGTCGTAACGACCGTAAAATTGGCATCAGGGTGGCGTTCCGTTTGCTCCCGGTCAAGGGGCAGGCCCGCCACGGTGCGCTTTATGGATTGAGTCTGGAGAGTATGCTAAAAAGGCTCGGCATCCGGTTTTCGATCCTTGTGGATCAATGAAGCGATACCGTCAGGCTCCCAGTGCCTCGCAGAATGCGCAAAAATTCGCTGCGGCGATGGAAGAGCAGCTATGGAACAACACGCCTCCGCCTTGAAAGTCATGGTCATCGATGACTCGAAGACCATTCGCCGCACCGCCGAAACGCTGCTTAAAAACGCAGGTTGTGAAGTCATCACTGCGATAGACGGTTTCGACGCGCTGGCCAAGATTGCCGATAACCACCCACGAATCATATTCGTAGATATCATGATGCCGCGTCTGGATGGTTATCAGACGTGCGCGCTGATCAAGAACAACCGCGCATTCAAGTCCACGCCAGTCATCATGCTGTCCTCCAAGGACGGACTGTTCGACAAGGCCAAGGGGCGGATTGTCGGTTCCGATCAGTTTTTGACAAAGCCTTTCAGCAAGGAAGAACTGCTCAGCGCGATCAAGGCTCATGTGCCGGGCTTCGTTGCAGCAGAACAACACATATCATGACGCCCGCGCCCGATGTGGCGCGCTCGTAATCTGACGGGGAACACCCATGGCTCGAATATTGATCGTCGATGATTCGCCGACTGAAATGTACAAACTCACCGGCATGCTGGAAAAGCACGGTCATGAAGTGCTCAAGGCCGAAAATGGCGCTGATGGCGTGGCTCTGGCCCGTCAGGAAAAACCCGACGCAGTGCTGATGGACATCGTCATGCCCGGGCTCAACGGCTTTCAGGCTACGCGTCAGCTGACCAAGGATGCCGACACCAGCATGATCCCGGTGATCATGATCACCACCAAGGATCAGGAGACCGACAAGGTCTGGGGCAAACGCCAGGGCGCGCGGGATTACCTGACCAAACCGGTGGATGAAGAAACCCTGATGAAAACCCTGAATGCGGTGCTGGCCGGCTGATTGCCGGAATCGCCATGGCCGAGCCACGTACCGCCTTTGAACTGCTTCTTGATATGGATCGACGCTGTCGTTCGCTGGCGGCGGGCCTGCCGCTGCAGGAAGCTCATCAGCAGGATTGGGTCGGCATCGGTTTCCGGATGGGTGAGCAGCGTTTCGTAGCGCCTATCGGCGAAATCGCCGAAATCCTTCACGAGCCTCATCATGCGGTGATGCCGGGCGTGAAGTTCTGGGTGGCGGGTATCGCCAATCTGCGCGGCCGGCTGTTGCCGCTCATGGATTTATGCGGGTTTTTCGGTCATGAACTGACCCCCGCGCGCAAACAGCGCCGGGTGCTGGTTGTCGAGCACAACGACGTGTTCGCTGGTCTGCTGGTCGATGAGGTGTTCGGCATGCAACGTTTCAGTCAGTTGAGCCTCATACCCCAGACATCACAAGACATCGATCAAGGTATCGCGCCGTTCTTGCGCGGGCAGTTCATTCGCGAGCAGGCGTGGCAGATATTCAGTCCGTGGGCGCTGGTACAGTCTGCAGATTTCATGGACCTGGCATCTTAGGCTCTGGTTTGTTTTGTTTCACAATTGATCCAGGCGGGGGCCTGATTAATGAGTAATACAGGCAGATCAAGGGAAGGCGCGCGCAGCCGGACGCAGATTATTCTGCTGTTTGTCGCGCTCATCGTTTTCATCATGTTGCTGTTCGCCAACTTCGCCTACCTCAACACCCAATCGAACTACGACAAACAGTACATCGGGCATGCCGGTGAGCTGCGCGTGTTATCCCAGCGCATCGCAAAAAACGCCACCGAAGCGGCCGCCGGTAAAACCCAGGCGTTCAAGCTGCTTGCCGATGCGCGCAACGATTTCGACCTGCGCTGGGGCTACCTGAGAAAAGGCGACCCGGCCACCGGCCTGCCTGCGGCACCTGATCTGATACGCGACGAATTGCGCACTGTTCAGCGCGACTGGGAAGGGCTGCGCAAAAGTACCGATGTGATTCTGGCCAGCGAACAGACCGTTCTGTCGCTGCATCAGGTGGCTGCGACACTGGCCGAAACCATCCCGCAATTGCAGGCCGAATACGAAAAAGTCGTGGAAAGCCTTCTGCAAAGCCGTGCGCCGGCTGCGCAGGTGGTGGTTGCGCAGCGTCAGGCGCTGCTCGCAGAGCGGATCCTCGGCTCGGTCAATACCGTGCTGGCCGGTGACGAAACAGCGGTGCAGGCCGCCGATGCGTTTGGCCGCGATGCCAGCCAGTTTGGTCGTGTGCTCAACGGCATGCTGGAGGGCAACGCCACGCTGCGAATCTCCCAGGTCGAAGACCGCGATGCCCGTGCACGGCTGGCGGAAATTGCCGAGCTGTTCGAGTTCGTGTCCGGCTCGGTGGACGAGATTCTTGAAACCTCGCCCGAGCTGTATCAGGTGCGTGAGGCGTCCGGCAACATTTTCAACACCTCACAGACCCTGCTGGATGAAACCTCGGTACTCACCAACAGCCTGGAAAACATGGCCAAGCGCCGTACTGTGAATACCGTCGGTGGTTATGTGCTGGGTTTGCTGGCGCTGATGTCGATCATCCTTATCGGTCTGGTCATGGTCCGCGAAACCAACCGCCAGTTGCGCGAAACCGCGCAGAAGAGCGAGCGTAACCAGACGGCGATCATGCGTCTGCTGGACGAGATCGAAAACCTCGCTGACGGTGATCTGACGGTGACGGCCTCGGTGACCGAAGATTTCACCGGCGCGATTGCCGATTCCATCAATTACTCCATCGACCAGTTGCGCGAGCTGGTGGTGACCATCAACCTGACGGCCGAACAGGTTGCTGCTGCCGTTACCGAAACTCAGGCCACGGCCATGCAGTTGTCTGCCGCCTCCGAGCATCAGGCGCTGCAGATCAGCGCGGCTTCGACGGCAATCAACGACATGGCAGCGTCCATCGATCAGGTGTCGACCAATGCATCGGAGTCCTCGGCGGTGGCAGAGCGCTCCGTGGCGATTGCCAACAAGGGCAACGAGGTCGTGCACAACACTATTCACGGCATGGATAACATTCGCGAACAGATTCAGGACACTTCCAAGCGTATTAAGCGCTTGGGTGAGTCTTCTCAGGAAATCGGCGATATTGTCAGCCTGATCGACGACATTGCCGATCAGACCAATATTCTGGCCCTCAACGCGGCCATTCAGGCTTCTATGGCCGGTGACGCCGGACGTGGCTTTGCCGTGGTGGCTGACGAAGTACAGCGGCTGGCCGAGCGCTCGTCGTCTGCCACCAAGCAGATCGAAACGCTGGTGCGGGCTATTCAGAACGACACCAACGAGGCGGTTATCTCCATGGAGCAGACCACCAGCGAAGTGGTACGCGGCGCACGACTGGCGCAGGACGCCGGGGTCGCGTTGGGGGAAATCGAAGGGGTTTCCCGAGTGCTGGCCGAACTGATCGAAAGTATCACCGATGCCGCTCACCAGCAGGCCGAGTCGGCCGGTCAGATTTCACAGATCATGACTGTCATTCAGCAGACCACCTCGCAGACCACCTCGGGCACCTCGGCCACCGCCGAAAGCATCGGCAATCTGGCAAAAATGGCCAGCGAAATGCGTCGTTCGGTATCGGGTTTTGCCCTGCCGTCATCGAAGAAAGCCGGATGATGTACAACCAATGAACAACCTTGATTGGGTAACAGGCGGTGCTCGTCATGGCTGATCGTCACGATTACGTGGCCCTTGAATGGCTTAAGGGCGAAATCGCCGAAACGCTGCGCCAGGCCCGCAACGAGCTGGATGCCTTCATCGAAGACCCGGCCAACAGCGCGGCGATGGCCGAGTGTCTGAACCTGGTGCATCAGGTTCACGGCAGTCTGCAGATGATCGAGTTTTACGGCGCGGCGTTGCTGGCCGAGGAAATCGAGCAACTGGCGCTGGCGGTCCAGCAGAACCGTGTCAGCCATCCGGTGGAGTCCGAGCAACTGCTGATTCAGGCCATGAGTCAGTTGCCGGTTTATCTGGAGCGTATCCACTCCGCGCGCCGCGACCTGCCGCTGGTGGTGTTGCCGCTGCTCAATGACCTGCGCAGTGCGCGGGGCGAAAGTCTGCTCTCGGAAACCAGCCTGTTCGCCCCGCAACTGGTCGTCGTTCCTGCGCTCGATGACCAGGAACTGGCGCGGCGCAATACCCCGGAATTGCCCAACCTGCTGCGCAAGCTGCGTCAGACCTTGCAGGCGGCGCTGGCGGGCCTGATGCGCGAGCAGGGGGTTCAGACCCAGCTCGGTTACATGGCCAAGGTGTTTGCCCGGCTGGAGCAGTTATGTGAGGACGCGCCGCTCGGGCCGCTCTGGCGAATCGCCTCGGCGCTGGTCGAAACCATGCTCAACGGCAACTTCACCAACAGCCCGGCCCTGCGCAGCCTGCTGAAAGATGCCGACAAGGAACTCAAACGGCTGGCCGAGCAGGGCGTGACCGGCATCAATCAGCCGGCTCCCGAAGAGCTGCTGAAAAGCCTGCTGTTCTACATCGCCAAGTCCGACAGCCTGGCACCGAAGATGCTCGATCTCAAAGACCAGTACGCGCTGGCCGATGCCTTGCCCGGCAACGATGTGGTCAACGAAGAGCGCGCACGTATGGCCGGGCCGGACCGCGACGCCATGCGCTCGGTAATCGTAGCCTTGTGCGAAGGGCTGGTCCGGGTCAAGGAACGGCTTGACGTGTTCGTGCGCGGTGACCGCCAGCATGTCAGTGAGCTCAACGCGCTGCTGCCGCCGTTGCGGCAGATCGCCGATACCCTGGCGGTGCTTGGCTTCGGTCAGCCGCGCAAGGTGATCATCGATCAGCTTTCTGTCGTTCTGGGGCTGGCGCAGGGGCAGCGCGAGCCCAGCGACGGCGCGCTGATGGATGTTGCAGGCGCCTTGCTCTATGTCGAATCGACCCTGGCTGGCATGGCCGGGAGCAACGAACAGACCAGCCGCGAAGAAAGCCGCCTGCCGACCACTGACCTGACGCAGATTCATCAGCTGGTGATTCGCGAGGCCCGCACGGTATTGCAGCAGGCCAAGGACGTGATCCTCGATTACATCGACGGCGAGTGGGATCGCCAGCGGCTCGACCCGCTTTGCGCGCTGATTGTGCAGGTTCGCGGTGCGCTGGCGATGATCCCGCTGGCCCGTGCTGCCAGCCTGTTGGCCGCCTGCAACGAATACATTCAGGAACACCTGCTGGTGGACGAAGCCCGTCCCGGCTGGGTTCAGCTCGATTGCCTGGCCGATACAATTACTGGCATCGAGTATTACCTGGAGCGCATGCTCGAAGACCATGAAGCGCCGGGTGATCAGGTCCTCGACATGGCCCAGCAAAGCCTGGCGCGGCTGGGCTATACGCCCGCTGTCGACACCCTTGAAGTGCCGCTGCTGGAAGAAATCATCACCCAGGATGAGTTGCTGGAACTGGATGATCGCAAGGCGCTGGTCAGCCCTGCGCAAACCATTGCCCAGGTCCTCGCCAGCCCGGTGTCGGCAGTCAATCCGCCTGCCCGCAACGTACCCACCAGCCTGTTGCCGCCCTCGGCAGACGAAGAGGCGGTGGACGACGAGTTGCGCGAAGTCTTTCTGGAAGAGGCAGACGAGGTGCTCGACGCATTGCGCGAGTATCTGCCGCGCTGGTTTGCCTCGCTGGGCAGCGGCGGCCATTGGGACAGCACTGCACTGACCGAAGTGCGCCGGGCGTTTCATACCCTCAAGGGCAGCGGCCGGATGGTGCGTGCGCTGATTCTCAGCGAACTGGCCTGGTCGGTGGAGAACCTGCTCAACCGGGTGCTGGAAGGCGATGTGCTGCCGGGCCTTGAAGTTCAGCAATTGATGAGCGAAGTGCTGACGCTGCTGCCGTCGGTGATTCGCGATTTCGCCGAGGATGCACAGCGCCAGCGTAACGATGTCGACCTGCTGGCGGCCCGTGCCCATGCGCTGGCCAATGGGCTTGAGCTGCCGGTACTGCCTGCAGCCCCTGACCCAGTGCCAGGCGAAGCGCTTGATCCACAATTGCTGGAAATTTTCCGTCAGGAAGCGCTCGGGCATCTGAATACCCTGGGTCGTTTCCTCGACAATGCGGAACAATCGGCATCGCCTTCGATCAGCGACGCTGTGCTGCGTGCACTGCACACGCTCAAAGGTAGCGCGCACATGGCCGGCGTGTTGCCGATTGCCGAGCTGGCTAGCCCGCTCGACCAGTTGGTGCGTGAATACAAAGCCAACCTTATCGACATCGGCGCGCCCGAACTCGCCCTGCTGCGCAGCGCAGAACCGTTGTTGCACAGCGGGCTCAAGCAACTCGACACAACCCCGCTGGCAGCCATTGCGGGTGCTGCGCAGCTGATCGAAGCGGCTCTGGCGCTGCTCAACGAGCGCCTCACCGTGGTGCTGCGCGAGTCGGACAGTGGCCTGCGGATCAAGCGCAATCCCACGCTGCTTGCCGGCTTTCTGGCCGAAGGCATGGACATCGTCCTGGATGCGGAAAACCTGTTGCGGCGCTGGCGTCAGCACCCCGGCGAACGTCAGGAACTGAGCGCGTTGCTCGATGAACTGACCACGCTGGGGCATGGCGCGCATCTGGCCGATCTGCCGCAGGTCGATGAACTCTGCGAAGCCTTGCTCGACCTTTACGGCGCGGTCGAGGAAAGCAGCCTGGCGGTCAGCGAACGCTTTTTCGATGCGGCAGAGAGCGCCCACGAAGCGTTGATCAATATGCTTGATCAGGTGGCTGCCGGTCAGGATGTCGAACCGCGTCCCGAATGCGTGCGTGCCTTGAACCAGTTGCTGGATCAGGCGCTGGACCCTTCGGCGACCGGTCTGGTCAAGAGCGATGGCCACCGGACCCTGAGCGTTACCGAACTAAACGCGGCCACCGAGCAATTGGCCAGTGAGGCCGAGCACACTGAAACTGCCGGCCCGGACGACGAGATCGTCGAGATATTTCTGGAAGAGGCCGTCGATATCCTCGACAGCGCCGGTCAGGCCTTACAGCGCTGGCTGGCTGATCCGGAAAACTCCGCGCCGCTGGCCTCACTGCAGCGTGACCTGCACACCCTCAAGGGCGGCGCGCGGATGGCCGAGGTGGCCGAGGTGGGCGACCTTGCCCACGAACTGGAAAACCTCTACGAAGGCTTGATTGACCGGCGCTTCAACCATTCGCCAGCGCTGGCCGAGCTGCTGCATGAGAGTCACGACCATCTGGCGATTCTGCTGGAGCAGTTGTATCGGCAGGAAGCGCTCAGTGATCCCTCGGCCTTGATCGAAGCGCTGGGCCGTTGTCGTACGCTCGAGAGCTCAGGGTCTGATGTGCAGGCACCGCCAGCGGCCAGCGAAGATCTTCCCGAACATGACACCGAGCTGCGTGACGTCTTCCTTGAGGAGGGTTTCGATATCATCGAAAGCTCGGGCGCTGCGCTGGCCCGCTGGCAGGCCGATCCGCACAACCTGCTGGAAGTCGAAAACCTGTTGCGCGACCTGCACACCCTCAAGGGCGGTGCGCGGATGGTCGAAATCGCCCCGATAGGCGACCTCGCCCACGAGCTGGAAACGCTTTACGAAGGGCTTTCTGCCGGCAACCTGCAACCTGCGCCATTGATGATCAGCCTGTTGCAAAGTGGTCACGATGTGCTGGCTGACATGCTCGACGCAGTGCGTAACGAAAAGCCGCTGCCTGATGCCTCGCTGCTGATTGAAAGCATCCGCAGACTGGCCAGCGATCAACCGGTGGGCGAGCCGGTGGTTGCGCAAGCTTTTGAAACCGGTCCTGAATCGGTGGTGGCCGTCGCGCCTGCTGCTGACGGCGAGGTTGAGCGCAGTGGGCCGGAAATGGTCAAGGTGCCCGCCGAGCAACTGGAAGACCTGGTCAACCTGGCCGGTGAAACGTCCATTTTCCGTGGGCGGATCGAACAGCAGATTCTTGATTCACAGGTCGCGCTGCTGGAAGTGGAAACCACTATCGAGCGGATGCGCGATCAATTGCGTCGCCTGGATATGGAAACCCAGGGCCGCATTCTCAGTCGTGAACAGGTTCAGGCCGAGCGGCTGGGTTATGAGGAATTCGACCCGCTGGAAATGGACCGTCACTCGCAGTTGCAACAGTTGTCGCGTGCGCTTTTCGAGTCTGCCTCCGACCTGATGGACCTCAAGGAAACCCTCGGTGCTCGAGCCCGCGACGCTGAAACGCTGCTGTCGCAACAGGCCAGGGTCAACACCCAGTTGCAGGAAGGCCTGATGCGTACGCGCATGGTGCCGTTCGAGCGCCTGGTGCCGCGTTTGCGTCGCGTGGTACGCCAGGTTGCCTCGGAGCTGCACAAGAAGGTCCATTTCGAGGTCGGTAATGCCGACGGTGAAATGGACCGCAATGTGTTGGAAAGGATGGTCGCGCCGCTGGAACACATGCTGCGCAACGCGGTTGATCATGGCTTGGAAAGCACTGAAAAACGCATCGCTGCCGGTAAGCCGGAGCAGGGCCATATCAGCCTTGAGCTGATGTACGAAGGCGGCGATATGGTGATCGAGTTGAGCGATGACGGCTCGGGTGTCGACCTGGCAGCCGTGCGCCGCAAGGCCATCAAGCGCGGCATGATCCATCCGGATGCCGATCTGTCCGACCATGAGGTTTTGCCGTTCATTCTGCAGGCGGGGTTTTCCACCAGCGAGATCATCACCCAGATTTCCGGACGTGGCGTCGGCATGGATGTGGTGCATGCCGAGGTCAAACAACTGGGCGGCTCGATGGTCATCGACTCGGTGCCTGGCAAGGGCACGCGCTTCCGTATTCGCCTGCCTATTTCGGTGTCGGTCAACCGTGCGCTGATGGTGACCTGCGGCGAAGAGCAATACGCCGTGCCGCTCAACACCGTCGATGGCATCGTGCGCGTCATGGCCAATGAGCTGGATGGCTATTACCAGACCACCCCGCCGCGCTATCAATATGGCGGACGCAGTTACGAGCTGCGTTATCTGGGCGAGTTGCTGGGCAGCAGTCCACCCAGGCTCGCCGGGCAATTGCAGCCGCTGCCGGTGTTGCTGGTGCATTTGCAGGATCAGTGGGTGGCGGTGCAGGTCGATGCGCTGGCAGGTTCACGCGAAATTGTGGTCAAGAGCCTTGGTGCGCAGTTCTCAAGGGTGCAGGGCATTTCCGGTGCGACCATTCTGGGTGATGGGCGTGTGGTGCTGATTCTCGACTTGATGGCGCAGATTCGTACCTTGCAGGGCTTGCCTTTCAGAGGGTTGGCGCCTGTCTACCACGAAGCCGAGCACGCCAGACCGTTGCTGGTGATGGTGGTGGACGATTCGGTGACGGTACGCAAAGTCACCAGTCGGTTGCTTGAGCGCCACGGCATGCATGTGCTGACCGCCAAGGACGGGATTGACGCCATGACCCTGTTGCAGGAGCACACGCCTGACATCATGCTGCTGGATATCGAAATGCCGCGCATGGACGGCTTTGAAGTAGCCAGCCAGATCCGCCAGGACGAACAGCTCAAGGAACTGCCCATCATCATGATCACTTCCCGCTCGGGCCAGAAGCACCGGGATCGGGCCATGGCGGTGGGCGTCAACGAGTACCTGAGCAAGCCTTATCAGGAAACCGTGTTGCTGGAGAGTATTGCTTACTGGAGCCAGATCCATGTCTGAAGGTACGTTCCAGACCAGTCGCCTGACCAGCCTGACCGGCCTGCTGCTGCCGTTGAGTGACCGGCATTTGCTGCTGCCCAACGTCGCGGTCGCCGAGTTGATCGACTACCAGGACTGCAGCGCAGAGCCGGGCGCTCCTGAGTGGTATCTGGGACCGATCAGCTGGCGTGAGCTGACATTGCCGCTGCTCAGTTTCGAAGCCGCCTGCGGAGGCCGCACCCGTGTGGGGGGCCGGGCCCGGATTGTAGTGCTCAACGCACTGGGCGGGCGTAACGACGTCAGGTTCATAGCGTTGCTCACCCAAGGCATTCCGCGCTCGTGCAAAGTCGACAGCCAGTTGAGCTACGTCGACGTTCCGCTGGCCGAACTGGAGCTGGCCGCCGTACAGATCGGCGAAACCGTAGCCCGCATTCCCGACCTCGAAGGCCTGGAGCAATGGCTGGTGGATGCAGGGCTGTCATAGGTAAAGAGGACGCAGAGCGTCCAGAACGGCATGCGACGCGGAGCGTCGCACGATAGTCCGGTTATCGTTCCGCACGCTCCAGCGTGGGAATGCCGTGCGTGACGCTCCGCGTCACAGATCTGTGCCGCGCCGCACATTCCGGATAGGAC
>NZ_JAWHOO010000002.1:337563-429284 GCF_032586855.1 Pseudomonas syringae group sp. J254-4
CACGCTCCAGCGTGGGAATGCCGTGCGTGACGCTCCGCGTCACAGATCTGTGCCGCGCCGCACATTCCGGATAGGACGCGGAGCGTCCAGAACGGCATGCGACGCGGAGCGCCGCACGATAGTTACAGGATTATCGTTCCTCACGCTCCAGCGTGGGAATGCCGGGTGTGATGCTCCGCGTCACAAATCTGCGCCGCACCGCATATTCCGGATAGGACGCGGAGCGTCCAGAACGGCATGCGACGCGGAGTGCCGCACGATAGTTACAGGATTATCGTTCCTCACGCTCCAGCGTGGGAATGCCGTGTGTGATGCTCCGCGTCACAAATCTGCGCCGCACCGCACAGTCAGGATCGGACGCAGAGCGTCCAGAACGGCATGCGACGCGGAGCGCCGCACGATAGTTACAGGATTATCGTTCCTCACGCTCCAGCGTGGGAATGCCGTGCGTGACGCTCCGCGTCACAGATCTATGCCGCGCCGCACACTCAAGGCAGGACGCAGAGCACGGTGAGCATGGGCACGATAGGGGACCAAAAGACTCACGACGAACAGCTGATTTCCAGATGCTTGCCCCAGTCCGGTGGTCGCTGGGCGTAGCCTTCCATTCCGGGTTGTTCGGTGAAGGGCGTGCAGAGCACCTGATGCAGACGGCGGACTTCTGCATAGTCACCTTTTTCCGCTGCGGCGATAGCGTTCTGGGCCAGGTAGTTGCGCAGTATGTACAGCGGATTGACCGCGTGCATGCGGGTTTGACGCTCCTGCTCGGTGCCGTTGTCCTCGAGGGCAATACGCGCCAGATACGCTTCCGCCCAGCCATCGAAACCCTTGATGTCGACAAAGTCGTCGCGCAATGTGCGCAGCGCTTCTGCGGCGGGCTGATCGCCCAGGCGGCGGAAAAACAGGGTGTAGTCCACGCCACTGTTCTGCATCAGCTTCAACAATTGGCTGACCAGTTGTTCGTCCTGCTCTTGGGCAATGGTCAGGCCCAGGCGACGACGCATCAGGTCCAGGTAGTGCGCCTGATACAGCGGCAGGAACAAGCCAATAGTCTCGCGTAACGCTTCCACGCTGATGAACGGTGTCAGCGCCTGCGCCAGTGCGCTCAGGTTCCATTGTGCGATAGGCACCTGATTGCTGAAGGAGTAGCGGCCCTCGTGATCGGAGTGGTTGCAGATGAAGTGCTCGTCGAAATCATCCAGAAACGCAAACGGCCCGAAATCGAAGGTAATGCCCAGAATCGACATGTTGTCGGTGTTCATCACGCCATGACAGAAGCCGTAGGCCTGCCACTTGGCAATCAGCTCTGCGTTGCGCTCGACGATTTCGCGGAACATCGCCAGATACGGCTCGGGCTGTTCCTGACAATGCGGGTAATGCATGGTCAGCACATGTTCGGCCAGCGTCTTCAGCTGCTCTGGCTGTTTGGTGTAGAAGAAGTACTCCAGACTGCCGAAGCGCACATGGCTCTGCGCCAGACGCAGCACCATCGCGGCGTGCTCCTGGGTTTCGCGCCATACCGGCGTGCTGGAGCTGACTACGCACCCTGCACGGCTGCTGGGGATACCCAGCGCGTGCAATGCTTCGGAAGCCAGAAACTCACGGATCGACGAACGCAGCACAGCGCGTCCATCGCCCATCCGCGAGTACGGCGTGCGGCCCGCGCCCTTGAGGTGCAGGTCCCAGTGTTCGCCTGCGTCGTTGTACACCTCGCCCAGCAACAGCCCGCGACCGTCGCCCAGGCGCGGGTTGTAGGAGCCAAACTGATGGCCGGAATAAACCATCGCTCGCGGCTCGGCTTCGGACCACAGCTTGTGGCCGCTGAATATCTCCGCGAACAGTGGCAGATCGGCTTGTTCAGGGGCCAGGTCCAGCAGTGCCAGTGCTGACTGGCTTGCAACCACAAGCCGCGGCGTTTCGATGGGCTCAGGCAGCACGGAGGTGGAGAACGCATCGCCCAGACGGGCAAAGCGGTTGTCGAAAATGAGTTCGTCGAGTGCTTTCAAAACGTAGCGCCTCCAGAGGGGGATTTCAGGCTTTCAACGAAGCGGCGGCCTGCCTGGCTCGTCGGGCGTGTTGCAACGGTCAGAACCCGTAGACCGGGCCCCGGGGTGGTAGTTCTGGCGATCAGGTAGACGCCCGGACTACCGGGCCCGGGTTCGCTCGTAGGCGGCTAGAATCGTGCGCTCCGATTGCACCAGATATTCTTCGAGCATATGGGTCGCTTCATCGGTCTTGCCAGCGTCGAGGCGGCCGAGCACGGCAGCATTCATGTCCAGGTAGGGCGAGTGGAGCAATTCCGGATTGTTGAGCAGCCCGAAAGCCAAGCGCAATTCTGCCGAGATCTGCGCATAAAACGCTACCAGTCGCGGGCTGTCGGACAGTTCGACGATGGCCTTGTGAAACTTCATGTTGGCGGTGCCCACGGCCATCCAGTCATTGGCTTCACGGGCGCGCACGCCTGCCTCGACCGCATTGCGCATGTTCTGCACGCCAGGATGCTGCGGATATGCCTGGGCAATCGCCCTGCATTCGATGAAGCGCCGGATGCGATAAATATCGATGATCGAGGCCATATCAGGCTTGGCCACGGTCACTCCGCGGTTGGGTTCATGAGTGAGCAAACCCTCGCGGGTCAGAATTCTGAAGGCTTCTCTCAAGGTATTGCGGGAAATCTGCAGGCTTTCGGCCAGCGCCGCTTCCGAAAGGCGTTGACCGGGAACCAGCTCACCCTCGACCAGCATTCTGCGAAGCTCTGTGGTGATTGATTCTCCAAGCGTACGAGGGAGGAGAGAAGCAGCGTCGTTCATAAACGGTCCGGATAAGGAAAAGCCGAGTCGATATTCCACGACAGCTCATTGGCTGGCAAGGACGAAGGCCATCCGATGCTTCATCAGGTAGCACACTTGAGTTCAAGCGTAACAATATGGTGCGTATTGTTGATCCATAAGATATGGATTGTTCAACAATATTATCTTTATGTATCTACAACTTGGCGCTGTTTAATGCCCTTTGGCATGCTCATTGCTCTGGCAGGTTACCTCTCATCTCAGGAATGCCGCCGTGACACAGACTGCCAATGAGTTCACCAAGGCGCGTCGCGCCTCATTGATCGCCGCGATCTTCATGATGGCGACCTCTGCCATCGGCCCAGGCTTTCTGACCCAGACAGCCACCTTCACCGCGACCCTGGGGGCGGCGTTTGCCTTCGGCATTCTGGCGTCGATCCTGATCGACTTCGTGGTGCAGTTGAATGTCTGGCGCATTGTCACGCTGACCAGAATGCGCGCATCGGATCTGGCCAACGCGGCGATCCCCGGCAGTGGTTACCTGCTGGCGGTGCTGGTCATTTTCGGCGGGCTGGTATTCAGTCTGGGCAACATTGCCGGTGCAGGGCTGGGGTTGAATGCCTTGATCGGCCTTGATCCCAAATGGGGTGGCGCCTTGAGCGCGCTGATCGCCATTGCGATCTTCTCGTCGCACCGTGCGGGTATTGCGATGGATCGCATCATGATGGTGCTGGGTACCTTGAAAGTCTGCCTGATCCTGTTCGCTGCCTTCGCCTCGCACCCGCCGCTGGGCGAGGCGCTGCGTCAGACGGTATTGCCGGACATGGTCGATTTCGCCGCCATCACCACCATCGTCGGCGGCACGGTCGGCGGCTATATCACTTATGCCGGTGCTCACCGCTTGCTGGATCGCGGCACCGTCGGGGTCGAGAACATCGATGTAGTGTCCAAGGCGGCGCTGACCGGTATTCTGGTCACCGGGGTTGTCCGTTACATACTGTTTCTGGCAATCCTCGGCGTGGTCGCCAGCGGCGTTGTCATCGATGTATCCGGCCAGGGCGCAAACCCTGCGGCCCAGGCGTTCACCGCTGCCGCTGGCAACTTCGGCCTGATCATGTTCGGCCTGGTGCTCTGGGCGGCCGGCATCAGCAGCGTGATCGGCGCGTCCTATACTTCGATGTCGTTCATCACGGTATTTTCCAAACGCATCACCGAGCGCGTGCGCAACCTGGCAACTGTCGGCTTTATCCTGATCACCGTGGTCGTATACGTCATGTGGGGCAAACCACCGGCCGCGCTGCTGGTCTTTGCCGGGGGCTTCAACGGTTTGATCCTGCCACTGGGCCTGAGCATTTTCATGTACGTGGGCTGGCGCCGGTCCGACATGATGGACGGCTACCACTACCCGCGCTGGCTATTGGTGCTGGGCGTGCTGACCTGTCTGCTGTCGTGGTACATGGCGTTCAAATCGGCGGGAGCCATCTTTGCCTTCATCAATGCAGCCTGATTTCGGAGAATAAAAATGCCTGCAATAGACCTCAACAGTGATCTCGGTGAAAGCTTCGGCGCCTGGAGCATGGGCGACGACGAGGCGATTCTCGATGTGGTCAGCAGTGCCAACGTGGCCTGCGGTTTTCATGCTGGCGATCCGGCCGGCATCCTCCGTACCCTCGAGGCCGCTGCGGCCCGCGGCGTTGCCATTGGTGCGCATGTGGCCTACCCGGATCTCGTCGGGTTCGGCCGTCGCAACATGGACATCCCGAGCGACCAGCTGACGGCCGACGTCATTTATCAGATCGGCGCGCTTCAGGGCCTGGCGCGCAGCGCCGGTACCAGCGTGACATACGTCAAACCTCACGGCGCGCTGTACAACACCATCGCTGGCGATCAGCGCCAGGCAGCGGCGGTCATTCAGGCGCTGCTGCGCATCGACCCTGCGCTGAAGCTGGTGTGTCTGGCCAATTCGCCACTGCTCGGCTGGGCGCGGGAAGCTGGACTGGCATGCGTTGCCGAAGCGTTCGCCGACCGGGCCTACACCGCTGAAGGCACGCTGGTCTCCCGTTCGCGGCCCGGTGCCGTGCTGCACGATGCCGAACTGATCGCCGAACGCATGCTGCGTCTGGTGCGCGACGGGGTTATCGAGGCTGAAGACGGCCGCGAAATCAGTCTGCAAGCCGATTCTATCTGCGTACACGGCGACAGTCCGGGCGCGGTGAACATCGCCCGCATTCTGAAAGACCGTTTGCACGACGCAGGCGTTACCGTCCGCGCATTCAACCGGGGCTGACCATGAACAACACCTTGCAACACGCCCGTCAGGCGGCTATCGAGGCACGTACCCGCTATCGACAAGGGTTTGTTTCGCCGACCGCGGGTCAGGCCCCCGGTCTGACCCAGTGCAACATGATCACGCTGCCGCGCGACTGGGCCTATGACTTTCTGCTGTTCGCCCAGCGCAATCCGCAAGCCTGCCCGGTGCTGGATGTGACCGAGCCTGGCAGCTACACCACGCTACTGGCCGAACAGGCCGACCTGCGCACCGACCTGCCGTTGTATCGGGTCTGGCGTGATGGGCAACTGGCTGAAGAAGTCAGCGACGCCAGCGAAATCTGGGCGCAGCACGGCGATCTGGTCAGTTTTCTGATCGGTTGCAGCTTCACCTTCGAAACCGACCTGATGAACGCCGGGATCGATGTGCGCCACATCAGCGAAGGCTGCAACGTACCGATGTACCGCAGCAATCGTGTCTGTCGACCTGCCGGGCGCTTGCAGGGAAACATGGTGGTGTCGATGCGACCCATCGCTGCCGACCGGGTTGCCGAGGCAGCGCGGATCACCGGGCGCTACCCCGGCGTGCATGGCGCGCCGGTGCATGTCGGCGAGCCCGAACTGCTCGGCATCAAGGACCTTGCGCACCCGGACTTCGGCGATGCCGTGAGCATCAAACCGGGGGAGATTCCGGTGTTCTGGGCCTGCGGCGTGACCCCGCAGGCGGTGGTCATGGCGTCCCGTGTGCCGTTTGCGATTTCCCACGCGCCGGGGCACATGTTCATTACCGATATTCCGGACAGCTACTACCACGTATAGGAGAGGCTCATGCGTTTCTACCCGGCCAACCTGGACGCGCTCCTGGTTGAACTGTCGAACCTGGACGAGACTCTGGCCCTGTTCGAATCGTTACAGCAGAGGCCCATCGCAGGCGTGGAGGAAATCGTTCCGGCGGCCCGGACGTTGCTGGTGCATTTTCGTCCGTCTGCCATCGGTTTCGAGGCGCTTGCGGCGCAGATTGCCTCGCGTGACATTCGCGGCAGCGCTCGCGAGCCCGGCAAGCTGATTGAAATACCCGTGCATTACAACGGTGAAGACCTGGCTGATGTGGCCCGCGAGCTGGACATCAGCGTTGACGAAGTGATCAAGCGCCACACCGGCAGCGACTACAACGTTGCCTTCTGCGGCTTTGCGCCCGGTTTTGCCTACCTCAGTGGCGGTGCCGGCTTTGTGGTGCCGCGGCGCAGCACGCCGCGCACGCGCATTCCGGCTGGCGCAGTGGCGTTGGCCGGTGGCTTCAGCGGTGTTTATCCACAGGCCAGCCCCGGAGGCTGGCAGATCATCGGTGTGACTCACTCAAAAATGTGGGACCTGGGCCGCGACGAGCCAGCCTTGCTTCAGCCTGGCTATCGCGTGCGCTTTCAAGACGCGGGTCCGCTGCCCGTGACCAGCGTTTCGGTGGCTGCGCCCGTTCGTCAGCAAGCGTCGACAATCACCGAAGACTATCTGCAAGTCGTTACGCCGGGTCTGCAGACCCTGTTTCAGGACCTGGGGCGTCCCGGTCGGGCAGGGCAGGGTGTTTCCGCATCGGGTGCGCTGGATCGCGGCGCATTGCGTGCCGCCAATCGCGCAGTAGGCAACGAGCCAGGCACTGCTTGTCTGGAAATTCTCATGGGTGGCCTGACGTTTACCTGTCAGGGCCAGGCGGTGGTAGCGGTTACCGGTGCTCAGGCGCCTGTCGAGGTGCTGACGGCTGATGGCCAACGCATGCAGCCGCCGCTTTACGCGCCGTTTTCGTTGCAGAGCGGCGATCAGGTGAGCATCGGTTCGCCCACCGCAGGCTTGCGCAGTTATCTGGCCGTTCGCGGTGGTTTTGTCCACGAGCCGGTGCTGGGCAGTCTGTCCACTGACACGCTGGCCCAGGTCGGACCCGCAGTGCTGGCGGCTGGCGACCGGCTGGGCTTCAAGTGCAGAACCGGCGGCGCTGCGGTGTCGACTGGCGAACAACCGGCCTTCGACATGCCGCGCAATGATCAGGTCATTACCCTGGATGTGGTCATGGGGCCGCGCAGCGACTGGTTCACCGCCGAGGCGCAGGCGTTGCTTGCGCAGCAAACCTGGCTGGTTACGCCGCAATCCAACCGTATCGGTATCCGCCTGGCGGGCGAGCAGTCGCTTGCGCGCGCCGTCAGTGGCGAACTGCCCAGCGAGGGCACCACGGTCGGTGCCATTCAGGTACCGCCCAGTGGCCAGCCGGTACTGTTTCTGGCGGACCACCCGTTGACCGGCGGTTACCCGGTCATCGGCGTAGTCGCTACCTATCACCTGGACAAGGCCGGGCAGATTCCGGTCAATGCCCGCATTCGTTTCAACCCGCTGAGCGCCTTCGAGCCAGTGCGCCCCGCCACTTCAGACGAGACCAATAACAGATGAAAAAGGTTCTGATTGCCAACCGTGGCGAAATTGCCGTGCGCATTGCCCGCGCCTGCCGTGACTATGGGGTTGCCTCGGTGGCCGTGTATGCCGATGCCGATATCGACGCGCTGCATGTGCGTCAGGCCGATGAAGCCTATGGGCTGCAAGGTGAGCGCCCGACCGACACCTATCTGAACATCGAAAAACTGCTGACAGTCGCTGCTCGTGCCGGTGCCGACGCGGTTCACCCAGGTTATGGCTTCCTCTCGGAACGCGCCGACTTTGCCCGCGCCGTAATCGACGCCGGCCTGACCTGGATCGGCCCGGACCCTGCAACCATCGACGCGCTGGGCGACAAGGTGCAAGCCCGGCGCATCGCTTTGAAAGTCGGTGCGCCGCTGGTAGCTGGCACTGAAAACCCGGTGAAAGATGCCTCTGAGGTGCTTGCGTTCGCCGAGCAGCACGGCCTGCCGATTGCCATCAAGGCCGCCTTTGGCGGCGGTGGTCGAGGCTTGAAGGTGGCCTGGAAGCTGGATGAAGTCAGCGAACTGTACGAGTCTGCCGTACGCGAGGCAGTAACCGCGTTTGGCCGTGGCGAATGCTTTGTCGAACGCTTTCTGGACCGTCCTCGTCATATCGAAGCGCAGATCATCGCCGACCGCCACGGCCGCGTAATCGTCGTCGGCACCCGCGACTGCTCGCTGCAACGCCGCAACCAGAAGCTGATCGAAGAAGCCCCAGCGCCTTACCTGAATGATGAACTGCGCCAGCGCATCCACGATTCTGCCCGTGCGGTTTGTGCCGAGGCAGGTTATGTCGGTGCCGGTACGGTGGAATTCCTGCTCAGTGGCGACGGCACCCTGTCATTTCTGGAGGTCAATACGCGCTTGCAGGTCGAACACCCGGTGACTGAAGAAACCAGCGGTGTGGATCTGGTCATCGAGCAACTGCGCGTGGCCGACGGCCTGCCCCTGTCGTTCGACGGTACGCCGGTACCGCGCGGGCACAGCTTCGAATTCCGCATCAACGCCGAAGATGCAGGCAACGGCTTCCTGCCGACACCGGGCAGCATCGACGTGTTTCAGCCACCGTCCGGACCGGGCGTGCGGCTGGACACCGGCGTGACGGAAGGCTCACGGGTCTCACCGAACTTCGATTCGATGATCGCCAAACTGATCGTCACCGGCGCAACCCGCGAGCAAGCCATCAGCCGCGCCCGCCGCGCCCTGGCCGAGTTCAAAGTGGAAGGCGTCGCCACCGTGCTGCCGTTCCATCGAGCCGTCATGGCCCACGACGACTTCACCGCCGCCAATACCTTCGCCGTCCACACCCGCTGGATCGAAACCGACTTCGCCGAGCACGTCACCATCGCACCGCGCAACGCTGCGCCAGTCGATGCAGGCGTGCTGCGCACCTTCGTCGAAATCGACGGCAAACGCCACGAACTGGGCCTGCCTGCTGCGCTGCTGGCTGGCATGAGCCTGAACGCTGCCGCACCGGCTGACGCCAGCCAGCCAGCTGCCGACGCCCCTGACCCGCACGCAGTACTGACGCCGGTCGCGGGTAATCTGCATGCGTGGGCAGTTGAGGACGGAGCGACAGTAGAAAAGGGCCAGGTGATCGCCATCATGGAGGCGATGAAGATGGAAACATCGATACTGGCGCCGTGTGCCGGAACCGTGCAGATCAGCAAGGAGCCTGGCGGGTATCTGGAGGCGAAGGTGGTGATTGGGCGGGTTGAGGCCTGATTTGATTGCAATCACGCGTCAACCGGGCTGTTACCCGATTGACGCGTGCTATTGCAGAAAGTAATCGCCTTAGTCCAGCCGCAACTCAGGCGGCTCCGGTGCATCCTTGGTCGCCGGGGCCACTTTGGTGTTTACCGGTTGCAGCGTTGTTTGCCCGGTCGGGGCTCCGGTTTTGTCGCTCGGCTCGGCGGGCACCAGTTTGTATTCCAGGCCTTGGGTGTTCTTGAGGTAGATCTCCATCTGGCGGAACGAGATGTTGATGTGCTGCTTCTTGAACTCGCGATTGATGAAGCGGTTGATCTCGTCCAGCACCGGGTTGCGGTCGCCCAGGTCGCGGACGTGCATGCGCAGTTCGTGGTCGAGGGTGCTTTCGCCGAAGTTCAGGAAGTAAACGATCGGCTCTGGTTCCTTCAGCACTCGAGGGTTTTCCCGAGCGGCTTGCAGCAGCAAGGAGCGCACCAGGTCCAGGTCCGAGCCGTAATCGACGCCCAGCTTGAGCGTTACGCGGGTGACGGTGTCGGTCAGCGACCAGTTGATGAGCTGACCGGTGATGAAGGTCTTGTTCGGGACGATGATGTCCTTGCGGTCGAAGTCGGTGATGGTCGTGGCGCGGATGCGGATCTTGCTGACCGTTCCCGAGAGTGCGCCGATGGTGATGGTGTCACCGATCCGCACCGGACGTTCGAAGAGGATCATGATACCGGAGATGAAGTTGGCGAAGATCTCCTGCATACCGAACCCGAGCCCTACCGACAGCGCCGCGACCAGCCACTGCAATTTGTCCCAGCTCACGCCCAGCGTTGACAGCGTTGTCACGAAGCCGACACCGGCGATGGTGTACGACAGCAGCGTGGTCGTCGCGTAGGCGCTGCCTTGCGCGAGGTTCATGCGTGACAGCACCAGCACTTCCAGCAGGCCGGGCAGGTTGCCGGCGAGCACGAAGGTGATGACGATGATCACCCCGGCACCGAGGAAGTCGCTCAGGCTGATCGGCACCATGCTCATGTTGGCACCGGTGCCGCTGGTGTATTCGTAGAGAATGATGTTGTCCAGGTAGGCGAATACCGTGATCAGCTCGGCCCAGACCAGGTACAGCGCACCGACGAAACCGGCCAGCAGGGCCAGACGAATCAGGCGCAGCGACTGCTGGTTGACCTGTTCGATGTCCAGCTTCGGCTCTTCGACCGGAATGTCGCTGTCGCCGTTTTCCCGGGCTGCCTGACGCTTGGCCAGAGCGCGCTGATAGGCCAGACGCCGGGCGGCGACGCTCAGGCCGCGAACGAAGGTCGCCTCGACCATCAGCCAGATCATCATCAGGTACAGGGTGTCGATCAGACGGTCGCTGAGCTTGAGTGCCGTGTAGTAGTAGCCAAAGCAAACCGCCAGGAAGAGCGCGACCGGCAATGCCGTGAACACCACGCCGACAGTCTTGCGGAACAGCGAGGCGTTATGGTGCGTGGGGCTTGAGATCAGCAGGCGTGCGAGCAGCCAGGTCATCAGCGCGTAACAGGCCAGGACCACGCCGATCCCCAGTACATCGTCGGCCAGCGCCGCAGGTTGGTGCTCGGCGACGGCCACCACGGCCACCAGGGCCAGAACGACCAGCCCGAGGCGACGCACCCAGCCACGCAGGAACTCGACCTGCGCCGTTTCCCAGCGGAAATGCAGTTGGGCAACACCAGACGGGGCGAGTACGCGGTAGGCGGTGTAGAACACTAGCCAGGCGAGGGCGATCTGCAACAAGGCCTCGCCCAGGTTGGCGTTTTGCCCGCGTGCATCGATTTGCAGGGCATAGCCGCACAGCGCCAGTCCCAGCGCCACGGGCATGGCCAGCAGCACGTTGATCAGCAGCGCCAGTGGCGTTTTCCATTGGCTGTCACGTTTGAAGTGGCCGATGTCGGCATGCAGGCGATTCAGCTTCTGATACAGCGCCTTGCGCCGCCAGGTCAGTACGCCGATCAACAGCAGCAGTGGCAGGAACAGCAGCGGTCGCTGAGTCAGGCCGTCTGACAGCTCGCTCAGGCTGGATGTCCAGGGCAGGGTGGCGATCTGCTTTTGCAGGCGCGGCCAGATATTCTGAAACCATTCCAGGTCCAGCGGCTTGTTGCTGGGGATCCAGAACATCTGCTCGTCGAGTGTGGCGCGCAGTCCCTGAGCGGTGCTGGTCAGCTGCTTCTGGTTCAGTTGCAGCGTGATGGACTCGTTGAGCAACGCGCTCAGCTCGCGATTGAGGCGCTCCAGCAAGTCGCTGCGGGTGATTGCCAGGTCCAGCAGCGTGCGGCGCAGTTGCGGGGTAATGTTTTCAGGCGGTTGAGTGGCGAGCAGCTTTTCGACATAGGCGGTCGGCGTGCTCATCTGCTCGCGTTGCTGGTTGATGTCGAACTGATACAGGCGGATGTTGGCGATTTCGTCGGCCAGGCCCTTGTCCAGCTCCAGGTGCGGCAACGCCTGCTTCTGCTTGTAGAGAATCTTGGACAGCAGCAGGCTACCGCTCAGCACGTTGATCTGCTCGCTGAGGGCTTGATCGGTCTGGGTCAGGTTGTCCAGTTGCTGCTTGGTCTTGAGGTTCTGCTGGGTCAGCTCGTTGAGGCGATCGGTGCCGCGCAGCAGGTAGTCAGACAGTTTGAGGTTAGCGGCGCTTTCGGTCGCCAGCAGGCTGCTGCCACCGGACTTTTGCGCTTCCAGGGACAGGTCGGCGACCGTTTTCTGCGATTGGGCGCGACGCTTGTCGTTGATCAGGGTCTGCAGGTCCTGAATTTCCTGTTCCTGGCGCGCGACCTTTTCGGTCAGCAAGTCATGCTGGCTATTGCCCAGGTCCTGCAACTGGCTGTTACCGGCCAGTTCCTGACGGCGCAGCAGGTTGAGGGCGTTGATCGAGGCCAGTTCTGCATTGAGCAGATTGCGCTGGTCGGCGCTCAGGGTCTTGCCGTTGTCCTTGCCGCTCTTGAGGATGGCGTTGATCTGCTGGATACGCGTCTGATTGGCGCTGATTTCAGTCTGCGCCCGCTCAGGCCGGGTCTGCGCGGTGATGGCCAGGCTGTTGGCGTCGTTGAGTTCGCTTTGCAGGTCGCTTTGCTGGGTACTGCGCTGGCTGAGAAGCTGCTCCAGTTGTGGCACATCAAGGCCGCCGTAGCGCTGGGCGACGGGTACCACTTTGCTTTCTTTCAGGCGGGCCAGCTCGCGCTGGTTTTCCGAGGTCTGTTTTGGCGCCTGGGCCAGTTGTTGCTTGAGCGCTTCGAGTTTCTGCTCGCTGTCCTTCTTGCTGGCGAGAAAAGCCAACGTTTGCTCGAGTACCTGTTGCAGCGCTTTCTGCTCGGTATCAGGCAGCTTGCGATCAGCAATCTTGTCGAGGCTTTGCTGCACGGCATCGCTGCTGGGCGGGTCGGCGGCGAGCGCCGGGAAGGTGGACAGGCAAAGCGCAAACAGTGCGGCAGCACAAATGGAACGCAGGGAAAACATAGACACCGGTCGCATGATGATACGTGTGGATTGGCAGTTTAAAGGAACAGTCCGGGGCCCGGGCGGGTTCCTTCGGGGAATTTGACGCCCACTTTCTGGATCTTGTTCCCGTCCATGACGGCAACTGTCCAAATAGTTCCATTCCATTCAATCTGGTCGCCCACCACTGGCTCGCCGCGGTTCTTCTGCACGATGAACTGGCTGAGTGGCATTCCGGGGTCAATGCCATCGAGTTTCAGGCCATACAGGGCCGCGACTTCACCCAGCCGTGCATCGCCTTCAAGAACGAAGTCGCCGAAGAAGCGCAGGTCCAGGCCACGTTGCGGTGCCTGGCTGAACAGTTTGCCCAACGCTGGAAGATCGTGTTCGTGACCGATCACACACAGTAGGTCACCCACTTCCAGCGTCGTACTGCCGGACGGATGGAGCAACTGCTGGCCCCGGAACAGCGCGGCAATACGCGTGCCCTCAGGCATTTTCAGCTCACGCAGCGCCGCACCAATGCACCATTTTTCAGCGCCCAGACGGTAGACGAACAGCTCCCATTCACTGGTGACGTGCACCTCCAGCGCGGCCCGGGAAATAGGCGCGGGGTCAGGCGGAACCGTCACTTTCAACAGTTTGGCCATCCACGGCAGGCTGGTGCCTTGCAGCAACAACGAGACCAGTACGATAAAGAACGCCAGGTTGAAATACAGCTGCGCATTGGGCAGGCCGGCCATCAGCGGGAACACCGCGAGGATGATCGGTACCGCGCCACGCAGGCCGACCCAGGCGATAAACGCTTTCTCTCGGCCATGAAAGGCCTTGAACGGCAGCAGGCCGACCATCACCGACAGCGGGCGTGCGACCAGAATCATCCACAGCGCCAGGCCCAGTGCCGGTATTGCAATCGGCAGCAGATCGTGGGGTGTGACCAGCAGGCCCAGCACCAGAAACATGCCGATCTGTGCCAGCCAGGCCATGCCGTCGAGCATGTGCAGGATGCCGTGGCGGCTGCGAATCGGTCGGTTACCCAGCACCAGCCCGCACAGGTAGACCGCGAGAAAACCACTACCGTGAATGGCGTTGGTCAGGGCAAAGATCGCCAGGCCCCCGGCAATCACCAGAATCGGGTACAGGCCGGCCGCCAGATTGATGCGGTTGACCAGCTGCAGCAGGATCCAGCCGCCGCCCAGGCCGATGAAACTGCCGATGCCGAACTCCTGAATCAAATGCCCCAGCAGCCCCCAGTGCAAACCGGTCTGCCCACTGGCCAGCATGCCGATCAGGGTGACGGTCAGGAACACAGCCATAGGGTCGTTGCTGCCCGATTCTATCTCGAGGCTGGCGGTGACCCGCTCGTTCAGGCCTTTGCCGCCCAGCAGGGAGAATACCGCAGCAGCGTCTGTCGAACCGACGATTGCACCGATCAGCAGCCCCTGGATAGCGCTGAGATTGAACAGCCAGGCAGCCACCATGCCGGTCAGTACGGTGGTGATCAGCACGCCCACCGTTGCCAGCGACAAGGCAGGCCACAGCGCAACCCGGAAACTGGCCACCCGTGTGCGCAGCCCGCCGTCGAGCAGAATGACGGCCAGCGCAAGGTTGCCGACCAGGTAGGCGGTAGCGTAGTTATCGAAGATGATCCCGCCGCCATCCACGCCCGCCACCATGCCTACGGCCAGGATGATGACCAGGATCGGAATGCCCAGGCGTGATGAAAGAGAACTGACCAGGATGCTTGCGGCTACCAGCAACGCGCCGACCAGGAACAGGCTGTTGATGGTGGTGGCGTCCAAGGGCGGTACTCCGTAGAAAACTGAATTGAAGCGAGAGGGGCGAAAACTGACCATGCAGTCCGCATGCCAAGCGATTTAACCTGTTGAATTGCTTGGCTGTCAAAGATCAATTTCCGGCGGATCACGCAGCTTCAGCGCTCCAGAGCACGTGACTCGTTGCAATCTGGCGGTCGACACAGACGTATATGCCGCAAGCCAAGCCTTCTTGCGGCCTGTTGTCGAGCTCCAGCTATAGAAGGTTTTCATCATGGACGATGAAAGTGCAGCAAGTCAGAAGGGCGGAAATTCATTTAGCGATTACCTGAATCCGCATGCAGAGTTCTGGGCGCGGGCGAGTCAGTACTTCCGGCTGAACCCGATCAATCTGCAGTCACCCGCTGCCTTTGCTGTCGGGCCTCTGACTGAATCAGTTCACGCGCCTGCCTGCGCAGGCTCGCGGTATAAATAGTTAGTGCCACGTATGCCGTAATGACTGATTACGTGCAGGACTTCTCTCATACAGGAAGAAGTCATGACGACCCCATCTCTGCAAATACCTGAAACCGATCAACAGCTGCTGCGTGAACGCGCGCGGCAGTTTGTTTTCGACTACCCCGACCTGCACGATCTGGCCTATAGCGTAATCAGCAAGATCATGCTTCAGCACACGCAAAAGGTGTTCAACCCCGACAAGGTCTATTGGCATCGTTTCGGCAGCGCAAGCAGCAGCCCGCGTACATTTACCGGCTGGCGGCATTCCGGCAAACCGCTGCAATCGATGACGTTGATCGAACTGCTCATGCAGAACTTCAACGCCCACGACCAAGAGGCCAGTGATGAGCTTTCCCTTTACGGCGGTTTTTATACCGACGGTCCGGATCATGAGGTGTTCGACGAGCGCAATGAGGTGTCCATGCTGCCGCAGACTTTGCTGGCAGAAATGTGGACGCTGGATTTCAGCTCGCTGTACACCCGCCGCATGGAGCGTTTCTGGAGTGCGCACAGTGAGAATTTTTGCATTCTGGCCAAAGCACACTATTTGGTTGCAGCCGGTAATTGCCTGCGAAAAGGCCAGCTTTCGCCAGACGAATTCAAGCACGTCACTCGATTCGTCGTCACTGATCCCTCCCAGCCTGCGACGCTGAAGGACTTGCGGGACTCGCCTTTGGTAACGCCTGGCCTTTCGGTGCATACGCTGGATATCAACGGCGTCAAGACTTACGACATGCTGCGTATCGTTATTGCTGATGGCCGGGAAGTGATTTACCGGCCTGATGCCGAGCAGCCTTTTCAGGTGTTCGAAAACGAACGCGCGCTGTACAACTGGCTCAAGGTGCAGTTCGCGAGCGAGCAGGCGGGTAAGGCACTGACAGGCAATTTCCTGCGCGGCGAAGCGGCACGAACACAAGACGGCGTCAGGTTTGCGCGCGGGGTCAGTGAATTGCTCGCACATGACTGGCGTGCCGATGTTCGAATTATCAATCAATCCCGGGCACCCATCGTGGGTGATCCATTTATTCATATGCGTGATATCGCGCGTCAGGTCATGACCGCCGACGCGCATCAGTTGCTGACCTCCAATGCCGATCTGCGCAAGCAGATGTGGATCGGTTATCTAAGTGCCTTCATGCAGGCTTTTGGCGGGCTAGCCGCGTTGGGGTGGCCCATTGCTCTGACGCTGGTTGGCGCAGGCCTCGCCAATACCGGGTTGAACATTGATCAGGCGATCAATGGCAAGACCCCGGCGCAACGTCGCGCTGGTGTATTGGGTGCCATTATCAACACCCTTTACCTGCTTTTTAATCTGCCGCTACTGATGTCCATTCGTACCATGCCTGAGCCTGTGCCATTAGTGCGGGCGGATGTCGTGTCGCTCCCCGGTGAAGTTGTGGAAAGTGGCGTGATTGTCGATCCGCTGGAAAACATGGAAGGCAACCTGCTGCTGGAGAGCCTCACGCCTTCAGCCGAAGAAGGCAGGTTTCGTGGCGTTTACTCATTGGGCAATGGCGAAACCTGGATCAAGCTTGCGCGGTTGCCGTACCGCGTGATGTTCAGTGAGCAACAGCAGTGCTGGTTCATCGTCGACCCTGACAATCCTTTTGCGTTCGTTGGCAGTAAGCCGGTTCGCTTGGGGCTCGACGGGGAATGGACGCTGATCCAACCACCTGGCTTGCAGGGTGGCTCGCCTATGGATCCGCAGGTGCCGTCTACCAGCTCATCAGTCCCGCCAGGAAAACCTTATGCAACAGTGCATTCAACGTTCTGGGACAGGTACCTGCAAACGGACATATTCAATGAGCAATATTATGCAGAAAGAGCCCTGACTCGTCAGAAAGAGGTCATGGATATCTGGGAGCCAACCACGGACGATGTTCTGGAGTCTGACTCTTCACCCGAAGGCGATGAAGTGTACCGGGACCCGTGGCACGGTAAACACAGGGTATTCAAGCTGGGCGAGGACGACTATTACGGCGCTAACATCATGCTCTATACCCAGGAGGATACGGTGTTCAATCGATTCCTGCGTACAGGCGAACGTAGGGGCTCCAACCAGGTAAGGTTCATCGAGCGTCTTGCCGACGACATCCAGGTGGTGGGCTATAGCAATGATGTCGAGTTGTATCGGGGTGGCAGCGGTGATCGGGGCACCTCGGGTGCCGTGTTCCGCAGCGGGCAGATCAAGGTTGGCGATGTGCTGGTCAATACCGATATCACTTCGTTCAGTGAAAACCCCTATGTGGTCAGCGCGTTCGCCAGCAGTCGAGCCGGTGCTCCTACTAATGCGGTGATTGGGCCGATAACGTTCGATGATACTTCGGTGGTCTTTGTGTTGCCCAAAGGACGGTATTTGAGGGCCACGCCGATCGCGCCATTTTCAGCCTCGCCCGATGAGGCCGAATCGATCTTTTTGCCTGGTTGTTATTTTCAAATCGAGAGTATCGAAGAAGTGGTCGGCGAGTTTTACCGCATCATGAAAGTCCAGATGCAGGAGGTCGATCGCCCGGTTCAGGGAAGAGCGCTTTACGATATGCGCACGGGCGAGCCATTCAGTCGAGAGCAATACGCGCTCAAGTTGGGGGCAGATGCCAAGGCATTGGTCGACCGGTTCTTTCCACAGAACCCGATGACTGACCTGTTCAGCCCTCACTGATCAAGCGCCGCCCGGTTTTATTTAAAACCAGCCATCGCGCATGGCAAGGCAAGTGTCATCGCGGTTTTCCAGAATGCTCAGTTCGTGATGGCAGCCCGGTACTTCCCAGGTCAGGAAGTACCGGGCTGCTTGAAGCTTGCCCTTGTAGAAGTCGCTGTCGGCCGAATGACCTTTGCCCAGACCTTCCTCGGCGCGAATCGCCTGTTCCAGCCAGCGCCAGCCGATGATGGTGTGGCCGAATACCTTGAGGTACAGCGCCGAATTGGCCAGCGTACTGGTGATTCTGCCTTGCGCCAGATCGGTCAGCAGGCCGAGGGTGACAGCCTGCACATGAGCGACCAATTGCTCCAGAGGTTGGCGCAGCTCATGAAGTGAATCGTAGCCCTGCGCCCGCGCGCAGGTATCGGATATCAGGCGCAGCAGTTGCTTGAGGCCGGTGCCGCCGTTCTGCGCCAGCTTGCGGCCAAGCAGGTCCAGCGACTGAATGCCGTGAGTACCTTCATGAATCGGATTAAGCCGGTTGTCGCGGTAGTACTGCTCAACAGGGTATTCGCGGGTATAGCCATGACCGCCTAGAACCTGAATCGCCAGCTCGTTAGCCTTCAGGCAGAACTCCGAGGGCCATGACTTGACCACCGGAGTCAGCAGGTCCAACAGTTCATGGGCATGCTTGCGGGCGTCTTCGGTTTCTCCGGTCTGTGTGTCGTCGAACAGTCGCGAGGCATACAGGCACAGGTCGAACGCGCCTTCTACATACGCTTTCTGGGTCAGCAGCATGCGCCGCACGTCGGCGTGCTGAATGATCGGAACAGGCGTGCTCTCAGGGCTCTTGCTGTCGGGCAGCCGACCTTGAGGTCGGTCGCGGGCATAATCCAGAGAGTACAGATACCCCGAATAGCCGAGCATGACCGCGCCCAGGCCGACGCCGATGCGTGCTTCGTTCATCATCTGGAACATGTAACTCAAACCGTGATGAGGCTTGCCGACCAGATAGCCGACACACTCACCGTTATCGCCGAAATTCAGCGCGGTAGAGGTAGTGCCTTTCCAGCCCATCTTGTGAAACAGGCCAGCCAGCAGCACATCGTTACGCTTGCCGAGGCTGCCGTCGTCGTTGACCAGAAACTTGGGCACGATGAACAGCGAGATACCTTTGACCCCGCCAGGCGCATCCGGCAGCTTTGCCAATACCATGTGCACGATATTTTCCGAAAGTGCGTGATCACCTCCCGAGATGAAAATCTTGTTGCCGCGCAGCCGATAGGTGCCGTCTTCTGCCGGTTCGGCGCGGGTGCGGATGTCTGACAGCGACGAGCCTGCGTGTGGCTCAGTCAGCGCCATGGTGCCGAAAAAGCGCCCCTCGATCATCGGTTGCAGAAAGCGCTGTTTTTGTTCGTCGTTGCCAAAACTCTCAATCAGGTTCGCCGCGCCCATGGTCAGGAACGGGTAGGCCGTGGTTCCGACATTGGCTGCCTGAAAGTGGGCAAAGCAGGCCTGTGAAAGCAAGGTCGGCAACTGCATGCCGCCCGCTTCAAAATCACGCGATGCATTGAGAAAACCAGCGGCGAGAAACGCATCCACCGCAGGCTTGACCTCGGGGATCAGAATCGCTTCGCCATTTTCATAGCGCGGCTCGTTTTCGTCAGCCTTGCGGTTGTGCGGCGCAAAATACTTTTCCGCGATAGTACGCGCCGTCCCCAGCGCTGCATCAAAGGTTTCCCGCGAATGCTCGGCAAACCGCTCACGCCGCGTCAGCCCTTCGGCGTCCAGCACTTCATACAGCTCGAAAGCCAGGTTTCGGGAACTGAGCAGCGACTCGGACATGATGGCGTACCTATTCTTGGAATGGCTCAAGTCTAGGTCGGGTTGAGGAGGGAGGGTAGCAAGATTGATTCGGGTGATGGTCGAGCGTGTGCGGGGGGTATCGAGAGCGGACGCGGAGCGTCCAGAGCATGGGAACGGTCGGTGTCTTTCGGACACCTCTCGTTCCGCACGCTCCAGCATGGGAATGCCTTTCTTGACGCTCTGCGTCATCTGTTACCGAGCGGCATCAGCCGATCGTCATCAGGCTCGCATTGCCACCCGCCGCCGCGGTGTTGACGCTCAATGCCCGCTCTATCACCAGGCGTTCCAGCGGCACGTTGGTTTCTCCGTGGGACAGGCCATTGACGCCGACGATTGCACCGCTGCGCTGGGCGATCTGCTGGCAGATGGCACGTAGCTGATCGGAGTCGCCGTGGTGCAGGACGGCGTCGAAGATGATTTCGTCCTTGGTCCAGTCAGGGATCAGCTTGATGCGTGCCTGCACATCCTTTGGCAGACGAGCGCGCAACGGCTTGCTGATGTCTGTTTCCGGCCACACGGCAGAACTGCCGACAGCCAGCACAGCCGCCAGTTGAATCAGCAGGTCGTTCTCGTCATCCGCCAGGCAAAGCACGTGTTCACGCGGCAGAATCGCATAGCTGTTGCGCTCGCCGGTCGGGCCCGCCAGCTGGCGAGTGATGCCGCTTTGCGATTGCTCGGCGTATTGGCTGCACAGGGCATCCAGTTCGGCTTGCTGGTTACTGGCTGCCCAGGTCTTCAAGGCTTGCAACGGTTTGTTGAGGATGTCACGCAGGCGGGTGTCCGGAGCAGACAGTGCATCACTGCGCACGAACGATTTCTCGATGGCATCCTGCGGACGCGTCGACAGCAGGCGGTACAGGTACAGCGGGCCACCGGCTTTAGGGCCGGTACCGGACAAGCCTTCGCCGCCAAATGGCTGGACGCCCACCACAGCACCGACGATGTTACGGTTTACATAGACGTTGCCTGCGTTGACGTTGTCGATGACCTTGGCGATGGTCTCGTCGATGCGGGTATGAACACCAAGGGTCAGGCCGTAGCCGGATGCATTGATCTGGTCGATCAGCAGACCCAGTTCCTTGCGCTTGTAGCGCACCACGTGCAGCACCGGGCCGAAGATTTCGCGTTGCAGCTCATCGAAGCTTTCCAGCTCGATCAGGGTCGGCATCACGTAAGTGCCACGCTTAAGCTCCGTGCTGTCGGCAATGGCCACCTGATAAACCGTACGGCCTTTGTCGCGCATGGCCTGGATGTGTTTTTCGATACCCGCCTTGGCCTCGGCATCGATCACCGGGCCGATGTCCACGGACAGGCGCTCCGGGTTGCCGAGGCGGCTCTCGGCCATCGCCCCCTTGAGCATTTCGATGACGCGGTCGGCAGAGTCTTCCTGCAGGCACAGCACGCGCAGTGCCGAGCAGCGTTGCCCGGCGCTGTCGAACGCCGAAGAAACCACGTCAATGACAACCTGTTCGGTCAGCGCCGAAGAGTCGACGATCATCGCGTTCTGACCGCCGGTTTCGGCGATCAGGGGGATGGGGCGACCCTGCGAGTCCAGGCGCCCCGCCACGTTACGTTGCAGCAGGCGGGCGACTTCAGTGGAACCGGTGAACATCACGCCTTTGACGCGTTCGTCACCGACCAGTCCGGCACCTACGGTTTCACCGCGCCCCGGTAACAATTGCACGACGCCTTCCGGGATGCCGGCTTCAAGCAGCAGGCGCACGGCCTGAGCGGCAATCAACGGTGTTTGCTCGGCCGGTTTGGCCAGCACCGGGTTGCCCGCAGCCAGTGCAGCAGCGACCTGACCGCTGAAAATTGCCAGCGGGAAGTTCCACGGGCTGATACAGACCACCGGCCCCAACGGACGATGGGCGTCGTTGGTGAAATCATTGCGCGCCTGTACGGCGTAGTAACGCAGGAAATCGACGGCTTCGCGCACTTCGGCGATGGCGTTGGCGAAGGTCTTGCCCGCCTCACGGACCAGCAGGCCCATCAAGGGCTGGATGTCGCTTTCCATCAAATCGGCAGCACGTTCCAGAATTGCGGCGCGTTCGGCAGTTGGCGTTGCCTGCCAGATCGGACCAGCGCTCAAGGCGCACTGGATAGCGTTATCGACATCCTGCAGCGAGGCTTCCTGAACATGACCGACCACATCACGCAGGTCCGATGGGTTCAACGCGGCAGTCAGTGTGCCTGCGCTGGCTGGGCAGCCGAGCATGGGGGCGGCTTTCCAGTCATTGTGCGCCGTGGCGAGCAGGGCCGAGGACAGCGAAGCGAGACGATGCTCGTTGGCCATGTCGATGCCGCTGGAGTTGGCGCGCTCGGTGCCATACAGGTCGCGCGGCAGCGGAATACGCGGGTGCGGCAGGCCGAAACCGCCTTCCTGTGTTGCCATGCGTTCGATCTGGCTGACCGGGTCGGCCACCAGTTCCTGAATGGAGATCGAATGGTCGGCAATCCGGTTGACGAACGACGTGTTGGCACCGTTTTCCAGCAGACGACGCACCAGATAGGCCAACAGCGTTTCATGCGTTCCGACCGGAGCGTACACGCGGCATGGACGATTCAGCTTGCCGTCGGCGACCTTGCCTACAACTTGCTCGTACAGCGGCTCACCCATGCCATGCAGGCACTGGAACTCATACTGGCCGGGGTAATAATTCTGCCCGGCGATCTGGTAAATAGCCGCCAGGGTGTGCGCATTGTGTGTGGCGAATTGTGGATAAATGACTTCCGGTGCCGCCAGCAGCTTGCGGGCACAGGCGATGTACGAGACGTCGGTGTACACCTTGCGCGTGTACACCGGATAGCCTTCCAGGCCTTCGACCTGGGCGCGCTTGATTTCGCTGTCCCAATACGCGCCCTTGACCAGACGGATCATCAGGCGGTGGCGACTGCGCCGAGCCAGATCGATCACGTAATCGATCACATAAGGGCAGCGCTTCTGGTAAGCCTGAATCACGAAGCCAATACCGTTCCAGCCAGTCAACTGCGGTTCGAAGCACAGGCGTTCGAGCAGATCCAGCGACAGCTCCAGGCGATCAGCTTCTTCGGCATCGATGTTCAGGCCGATGTCGTACTGCTTGGCCAGCAGGGTCAGCGACAGCAGGCGCGGGTACAGTTCTTCCATCACGCGCTCGTACTGGGCGCGGCTGTAGCGCGGGTGCAGTGCCGACAGCTTGATGGAAATGCCCGGGCCTTCGTAGATGCCGCGGCCGTGGGAGGCCTTGCCGATGGAGTGTATGGCCTGCTCGTAGGACGCCAGATACTTCTGTGCATCATGCTCGGTAAGTGCCGCTTCACCCAGCATGTCGTAGGAGTAGCGGAAGCCCTTGGCTTCAAAACGACTGGCATTGGCCAGGGCTTCGCCGATGGTTTCGCCGGTGACGAACTGCTCGCCCATCAGGCGCATGGCCATGTCGACGCCCTTGCGGATCATCGGTTCGCCGCTCTTGCCGATGATGCGGCTCAGCGAAGATGTGAGACCTGCCTCGTTGTGAGTGGCGACCAGCTTGCCGGTCAGCAGCAGGCCCCAGGTGGCAGCGTTGACGAACAGCGACGGGCTGTTGCCCAGATGCGGCTGCCAGTTGCCGTTGCTGATCTTGTCGCGAATCAAGGCATCGCGCGTGCCTTTGTCCGGAATGCGCAGCAACGCTTCGGCCAGGCACATGAGTGCAACGCCTTCCTGCGAGGACAGCGAAAATTCCTGCAACAGGCCTTGAACAATGCCAGCGCGGCCGCCAGCGCTTTTCTGGTTACGCAGCTTTTCGGCAATCGACGCGGCCATCTTGTTGGTGGCTTCGGCAACAGGTGCGGTCAGGCGCGCCTGCTCCAGCAGCATCGGCACCACTTCCTGCTCGGGGCGGCGGTAGGCGGAGGTGATGGCGGCCCTCAGTACCGACTGCGGTTGAATGCTCTCGGCAAAATCAAGAAAGCATTGCAGGCCAGTGTCTTCCGCCACTTCGCCACGGTCTTCGCTGTCTTTGCCAGTCGCGCCATTGAGCTCCAGCAAGGTTGCACCACTCTCCAGTTTTTCCAGGTAATTGAAAATCGCCTGCTTGATCAACCAGTGCGGTGTGCGGTCGATCGAATGGGCGGCGGCTTTCAATCGCTCGCGGGTCGGGTCGTCAAGTTTGACGCCTAGAGTAGTGGTGGCCATGTGTTGTCCTCATTATAGCCACGCGGCGGTGGCATCGGCTTTGGCAAAGATTAGCGCCGTGACGGGGTCAGGTGCAACCGAGTGCAACCCTGTTTCGACAATATTTTGTGACATTCCCGGCAAGCAGGCCGCAATAGCGTTGCTTTGCCCAGAGCTGGTGCGTGATTGTTTGTAGGTAGGGCCGAAAACGCCCTAAAATGGCGCAGAAAAACGCCTTTATTGGTTTTTTTGTAACAGGTGCAACTTGCACGTTGAAATGGGTTGCACCTTGTTTGGTTTGTTTAATAGGATTCATTCCCGCGGTGCAACCGCCAGCAATTGATTGCCGATCCTTGCGGAGCGATCAGTCAACGCGGTGTCGGGTGCAAAAGTACGGATGCGCCGAATATCGGTCGCTATTCCCTTTGGCACCGGGTGCCAACATAAAAACAATGCCAAGGCAGAACTCATGAGTGTCAGCAACCCTACCTTGATCACGTTTGTGATCTATATAGCGGCAATGGTCTTGATCGGCCTGATGGCCTATCGCTCTACCAACAACCTTTCGGATTACATCCTCGGTGGGCGCAGCCTGGGCAGCGTGGTAACAGCGCTTTCAGCAGGAGCCTCGGACATGAGCGGCTGGCTGTTGATGGGGTTGCCGGGGGCTATCTATATGTCCGGCCTGTCGGAAAGCTGGATCGCCATTGGTCTGATCATCGGCGCCTACCTGAACTGGCTGTTCGTGGCTGGTCGTCTGCGCGTGCAGACCGAGCACAACGGTGACGCCCTGACCCTGCCGGATTACTTCAGCAGCCGCTTCGAAGACAACAGCGGCCTGCTGCGCATCATCTCGGCCATCGTGATTCTGGTGTTCTTCACCATCTATTGCGCCTCGGGCATCGTTGCTGGCGCGCGTCTGTTTGAAAGCACCTTCGGCATGTCCTACGAAACCGCCCTGTGGGCTGGCGCTGCGGCGACCATTGCCTACACCTTCGTCGGTGGTTTTCTGGCCGTGAGCTGGACCGACACCGTACAAGCCACGCTGATGATCTTCGCCCTCATCCTGACGCCGATCATCGTCCTGCTGGCGACAGGCGGGGTAGATACCACCTTCCTGGCCATTGAAGCGAAAGATCCGACCAGCTTCGACATGTTCAAGAACACGACTTTCATCGGCATCATTTCCCTGCTTGGCTGGGGTCTGGGTTATTTCGGCCAGCCGCATATTCTCGCGCGCTTCATGGCGGCTGATTCGGTCAAGTCGATTGCCAGCGCCCGACGAATCTCCATGGCCTGGATGATCCTGTGTCTGGGCGGTACTGTGGCGGTAGGCTTCTTCGGTATCGCTTACTTCTCCGCGCACCCGGATGTGGCAGGGCCGGTGACCGAGAACCCCGAGCGGGTGTTCATCGAACTGGCCAAGCTGCTGTTCAATCCATGGGTTGCCGGTGTGCTGCTGTCGGCCATTCTGGCTGCGGTGATGAGTACGCTGAGCTGTCAGTTGCTGGTGTGCTCCAGCGCGCTGACCGAAGACTTCTACAAGGCTTACCTGCGCAAGGGCGCTTCGCAGGTTGAGTTGGTGTGGGTCGGGCGTGCGATGGTGTTGCTGATCGCGATCATTGCCATTCTGCTGGCCGCCAACCCCGAGAACCGCGTGCTGGGGCTGGTGAGCTATGCCTGGGCAGGGTTCGGCGCAGCATTCGGCCCTGTGGTGCTGATATCTGTGCTGTGGAAAGGCATGACACGCAATGGTGCGCTGGCCGGGGTAATAGTCGGTGCGGCGACTGTCGTACTCTGGAAACAGTTCAGTACCCTTGGCCTGTATGAAATCATCCCGGGTTTCATCCTTGCCAGCATCGCCATCGTGGTATTCAGCCTGATCGGCAAGCCTGCGTCGGCGTCCATGCAGACACGTTTCCTGGCGGCTGAGCAGGAGTTCAAAGCCAACCGCTGATAGCGCTGCTTAATGACCTGATGAAATAAAAGCGGCCCGCACTTTCTGCAAGTGCGGGCCGCTTTTTTAGCGCTTGATTCAAGGCCTGCGCGCGGCTCAGCTCTTGTTGTGATCAATATCGAGATTATAAAAAGTGGCCCTGCCACCTTCGGAGGTATACCCGGTATTGTCCTGGGTATAAACACCGGCCTTGAAATACAAAGGCTTGTCGCGCCAGGTCTCGCTGATGCGCTTGCTCCAGTCGGTGTCATTGACACTGACAGTCAATTTCCCGCCCTTGCTCAGGTGAATGACGTAATTGAATGTCTGATTGAGCTTCACACCGTCGACTATCTTATAGACCTTGCTTTCGTCGTCATCGAAACGATTGCGAACTTTCGCAACGATTTCTCCACTCTTGGTGTCTTCCTTGTATTGATACTCGACTTTAAGAAGAGGCTCGGTGCTTTCATAGGCATGTATCTGGCCGATCACGATCTTGCCGGAAGAAGGCACCTGATCGACTTCCAGTTTAGCGTTCAGATAGTTGTCCGCATCGGGATATACCCAATTGTGCAGTGATCCATCTGACCATGTTTCCCGTAACTCGCTGCGTGAATATTTGGCGTTTTCGGTTTTGGTCCCGGTTACCGGAGACCAGAACACAATGGAGTCCGATTTCGATTTGAAGTATTTGCCGTCATAACCTTTCACAAGCTGAGCGGTCGTAATGGTCCTGGGAGGTGAGTCCACTGGAATGCTGAGTTGGTACGATCCAAGATCGATCATTTTTAATCCTTCCGCGCATGTCTTTTGCTACCAAGGGGGCACCTCTAGCAAGAGGGTTTGATCACGTTTTATACGGATTGTAGGGCGATTTGTTAATGAAAAATTGTCGAACCAATGACGTCAAAGTGCTGTCACTTTTCCTGCAGGGCAGAGCCTGCAACGCGTGCAGAGAATGACCGTTAGTCGGGTAGATCGAACTTTGATGGTAGGGAAGGGGTGCCTTGCTTCTGCTTTTTGCGAGACGGGGCTAGAGTTATTCCAAAGTATGACGGTCGTCCTGAAACTCAGGCGTCATGCCCACACAGAGAAGCAGCATGGAACGCGTGCCAACACAGCCACATGATGGCTCTTCGGTTTTACTGGTTGTAGACGATTATCCGGAAAATCTGGTGACGATGTGCGCTGTTCTGCAAAGAACGGATTGGCATATTGTGACTGCGAGTTCAGGAATCGAAGCATTGACGGTGCTTCTTGAGCAGGAAGTCGACCTGGTTCTGCTGGATGTGCAGATGCCGGGCATGGACGGCTTCGAAGTTGCCCGGTTGATGCGAGGCAGTCAGCGTACCCGCCTGACGCCGATTATCTTTCTCACGGCCAATGAGCAGACTCAGGATGCCGTGCAGAAAGGGTATGCAAACGGCGCGACGGATTACCTGTTCAAACCCTTCGACCCGAACGTTCTCAAGCCTAAGGTGCAGACCCTGCTTGAGCAACAGCGTAACCGTCGTGCGCTGCAACAGCTTTCGCTGGAGCTTGAATCGGCTCGTGCGTTCAATGCGTCAGTGCTGGCCAACGTCGCCGAAGGCATTCTGGTCGTTGATGAGGCGGGCACCATCAGTTTTGCCAATCCCGCCATCTGCCAGTTGTTGAACGCTTCGGTCGATCAACTGCGCGGTACGCAAGTGCTGGATTACATCATCGAACCGCAAGTGGGCGACTGGCTGGAGTCAGGCTTCTACAAACACTATCGCAAGGCCGACACCTACCGGGTGCACGATGCCATTCTGCGTACCGCACAAGGCACGCAGTTGCCGGTTGCCTTGTCTTGCGCGGCGCTGCCTGCGGAGCAGAAGGCGATGGTGCTGACGGTTCTGGATATGTCGGTAGTCCGTGATCTCTATCAGCAACTTGAAAAACAGGCTGTTACCGACGCGTTGACAGGCCTGCTCAATCGCCGCGGGCTTTATCAGGCCGTTGAAGGCATGCTCCTGCGCAAGGAGCAGACAGACAAATACCTGGTTGTGCTGTTCATGGACCTGGACGGCTTCAAGCAGATCAATGATGCGCTGGGTCATGACGCCGGTGATCAGGTATTGCTCTGGGTCGCCGAGCAGTTCAAGGACAGCATGCGTCCCTATGATGTTCTGGCGCGCATTGGCGGCGACGAATTCACGGTTGTGATCGACGGGCTTGATTACCCCGAACAGGCGGCCAAAATCGCTGAAAAACTCATTGAACGGGTGTCGGGAAGGCGCCAGGTCGACGGTGTCGAAATCACCCTGGGTGCCAGTGTCGGTATCGCGACCTTTCCGGACTGCGGCTCGAATCTGGACGGTTTGCTGCGTGCGGCAGATATCGCCATGTATGAGGCCAAGCGTGCAGGGCGTCAGCAATACCGGTTCTACGACCAGAATATGAACGGACGCGCCCGCTCACGGCTGATGCTTGAGGAAAGTGTGCGCACGGCCATCGACGGCAAGGATTTCTCGGTGGTGTACCAGCCCCAGATCCATGTCGCGGATGGTCGCCTGCGTGGTTTCGAAGCGTTGCTGCGCTGGCAGCATCCGGCGGTCGGCGAGGTACCTCCTGCGCTGTTCATTCCCTTGCTTGAAGAGACCCGACTGATCAACCGGCTCGGCAGCTGGATTTTCGATCAGGGCGCCGAACAGCGTCAGGCGTGGAGCCGGGTATTTGCTGCCGATGTGGTGCTGAGTGTCTGTGTCAGCCCCACGCAATTCTGCATGCCCAACCTGGCTTCGGAGCTGAAGCGTGCCATGGATCGCTTCGAGCTCAAGCCAGGACAGATCGAGGTGGAAATCACTGAAAGCGCTCTGGTGCATAACCTTACGCATAGCCATAAACAGCTGAAGTCACTGCATGACGTCGGCGTGCGTATTGCGCTGGACGACTTCGGCACTGGCGAATGCTCGCTGTCGCACTTGCGCAATCTTCAGCTCGACACCTTGAAGCTGGACAGGCGTTTTGTCGCCAATATCGTCGAGTCCAGGCGCGAGGCGGCGATGGCCAGCAGCATCATCGACCTGAGTCGCAACCTCGATATGCTGGTCATTGCCGAAGGGGTCGAGACCTGCGAGCAATACCAGTGGCTGGCGGACAATGGCTGTCAGGTCATGCAGGGCTTTCTGATCGCGCATCCGATGGTGTCCGAAGACGCGCTGCACTTTCCAGGGCACTTTGAGGTGGCAGGCTTGAGGTCGGGTGGATTGTTGTAGAATGGCGTCTTTCGTCATCATGCAAAAGGCCCCATGACTGCCGCCAGCCATGCTCCACTCAAATACCTGCAGGCCTATCCGCAAGCCCTGCAGGATCAAGTGCATCAGTTGATTGCCCAGAACCGTCTGGCGGACTATCTGGAGCAGCGCTACCCGGAGCGTCATCAGATACAAAGCGACAAGGCTCTTTACGCCTACGCGCTGGCGCTCAAGCAGGATCACCTGCGCAATGCGCCGGCCATCAGGAAGGTGCTGTTCGATAATCGCCTGGACCTGACCCATCGCGCGCTTGGGTTGCACACCAAAATATCCAGAGTGCAAGGCGGCAAGCTCAAGGCAAGCAATGAGATTCGCGTGGCCGCCTTGTTCAAGGAAGCCCCTGCTCAATTCCTGAAGATGATCGTGGTTCACGAGCTCGCACATTTTCGCGAGTCAGACCATAACAAGGCGTTCTACCAGTTATGCGAGCACATGCTGCCCGGGTATCACCAGCTGGAATTCGACTTGCGCGTCTACCTGACCTATAACGAGCTGCAAGCTTCGAACGGCAAGCTTTAAGCTCGCAACTGCTGCTAGGGATACCCGAGCACGGCCTTGATGCTGTTCAGGTTGCGGGCGATCCATGTTTTGTCGATGGCGCCCCAATTACGAATACGGTAATTGCCTGCGTGATTGCGGGCACCTTCCTGCTGTTCGAACTCACATACAATGTCCAGATCGGAAAGCGCGCTGATGGTGTCCTGAGCGGTGCGGCGTGGCATGCCGGTCACGGCTGTCAGTTCGGGTACGCTGCTGGCGAGCTTCGAATCAATCAGGTACGCCACATACAGGCGGCGATAGAAACTGCTTTTGGTCTTGCTGACCTCCATCGACGAATCCCTTTTCAATGCTTTCAACGTGCAGCTTGCAGCTCAAGGCGTGCAACTGCCCTTAGTCCAGATCGCGGCGCATGCCGATGTGGGGGATGTCGTCTTCCAGATAGACCTCGCCCACCGGGTTGAAGCCGTAGCGGCTGTAATAGCCTTGCAGGTGGGCCTGCGCCGACAGATAGATGGGCTGGTCAGGCCATTTGCGTTCGGCATTTTCCAGGGCCTGCTCCATCAGCTCATGGCCAATGCCCCGGCTGCGAATCGAAGGGGCTGTCACGACTCGCCCGATAGTGACGTCGCCGCCCTGCTGGATAGGGTCCAGCAAGCGCAGATAGGCGACCAGCTTGTCTTCCTGCCAGGCCATCAGGTGGCAGGTATCGCCCGTCAGGTCCTGCCCGTCCACGTCCAGATACACGCATTGCTGCTCGACCACAAACACCTCGGCGCGCAGTTGCAGCACGGCATACAGCTGCTGGATGCTCAGCTCGGTGTGATGTTTGCAGATCCATTTGATAGACATGTCGCAGACTCGCAGGGAAACCAGAAGCGAAGTCTAAACGTATCCGCCGACATTCCCAATAAACGCTGTCAACGATGTGCGTGCAGCTTTACTGAGCATGTTCCCCTCCCGGCTTGTCTACTGACTGCTTGAGGTCTTCAATTAAAAGCTGCAGGCACTCTCATGAGTGATGGTTTTGCTGCCGATAGGATTAAATCGGGAATGCCGCCCTTTTCAGGAACCTGAGTATGTCGCAGTGGCTTCGAGCGGTTGGGTTGCTGGTCTTTTTGCTGATGGCGCACGCCAGTGCAGCCGAGAAACTGCGCCTTGTCGCTGACCCCTGGCCACCTTTTACCGATGCGCTGCTGCTCAACGGCGGACTTGCGACCGATATCGTCAATACGGCGTTGCGCCGCGCCGGATACACCACCCTGTATGAGCAAGTGCCTTGGGCGCGGGCAATGCTGGGGTTGGGTGAGGGGCGGCACGATGTGCTGATCAACGCATGGTTCAGCGACGATCGCACAAAAATTGGCCAGTTTTCAGCCGAATACCTGCTCAATCGGGTGCGCTTCATCAAACGCAAGGAATCGGCTATCGAGGTTCGGAGCCATGAACAACTGCACAATTACATGATTGCGGTTGTACGCGGTTATGCCTATTCCCCAGCGTTTGACAGCGACAGCCTGCTCAAGAAGGTCCCTGTACAAAACTTTTCCACAGCCGTTCGCATGCTGGCTGCCGAACGTGTGGACTTGACACTGGAGGACGAATACGTCGCCCGCTATAACCTGGCGATGGAGCCCGACGAGGTTCGCGACCGTGTCGAGTTTCTACCCGGCTCGTTGAGCGAGAACAGTCTGCACATTCTGGTCAGCCTGAAAAATCCTCACCACGCAAAAATCGTCGCCGATTTCGATCGTGAAATTGCCGCCATGAAGGCCGACGGCACCTACGACGAGCTGTTCAGACTGCATGGACTGCAGCAGCCTCCGGAGCTTTGATCAGGTGTGCGGCAAGGGTGCGCAGCGGTGCCAGCTGGCGGCAGATCAAGGCTAGCTGTGCCTGTACCAGACGCTGGCTTTCGTCCATCTCTTCCGGCAGCTGTTCCAGTTGCGCAGCCAGTGCTTCCTCTGCGTCACTCTGTACAGCGACCGGTTTCTTCTCGGCCAGCCCTGCGGCGATTTCGTCGATGCTGGCGGCCAGCGTGGCGCCGACGTTATCGATCAGGTGTTCGCGGACATCGCCGGGCAATTGGGTATCACGGTGCGCGCCGAGGCCGGAAAGGTAGCTCAGCAGCGTATGTGACAGCACCAGAAAGCGGAAGCCGACATCGGCCTCCTTGCGGAAGTGACCGGGCTCCATAAGCATGTTTGCCAGTGTGGTCGACAGCGCGGCGTCGGCATTGTGGGCGTTGCGCCGTGCCAGTCGATAGGTAAGGTCGTCACTCTTGCCCTTGGCGTACTGCTGCATGATCTGGCGCAGGTAAATGCTGTTGCAGGTCAGGGTGTTGGCCAGCACCTTGTTCAGGCGTCGCCCTTGCCAGTCCGGCAGGAACAGGAACACCGCGAGCCCGGCGATCAGGCTACCCAGCAGCGTATCGAACAGCCGGGGCAGGAACAGCCCGTAACCGTCGCCGACCTGATTGAAACAGAACAGCACCATGACCGTGATGGCGGCGGTCGACAGGGTGTAGCGCGTGGTGCGATTGACGAAGAACACCACACCGGCCAACACCGCGCACATCGATTGCAGAATCGGACTGGTAACCAGATCGAACAGTACCCAGCCGACCGTCAGACCTATTGCCGTGCCAATGATCCGCTGGCCGAGTTTACGCCGGGTGGCGCCATAGCTCGGCTGGCAGACAAATACCGTGGTCAGGATGATCCAGTAGCCCTGTGACGGGTGAATCAGGTGCACCATCGCATAACCGATGGTCAGCGCCAGCGGCAGGCGCAGGGCGTGGCGGAACAGCAGCGAGGTCGGGGTCATCTGCAGGCGCAGGCGGGTCCAGACATCCTTGAGGTTGCGCGGTGAGCGGTCCAGCAGGCTGCTGTCGGTGGCATCGGCCACGGCATCCGGGTTGCTGGCGTCGCTGATCAGGCGATCCAGCGTGCCGAGGTTGGCAGCCAGCGCGCGCAGCGAACGTAACAGGCCGCGCCATGCAGGATTGCTCTGGATGCGCAGGTGTTCCAAGGAGGCGTGCAGGTCTTCCATGGCTTCTGCAAAGCTTGGGTCGTATACGAACGGCTGACGCAACTGGATGGATTCCGACAGGGCCTGACAGGCAACGCCCTGTTGACGCAGCAGGCGCTGGCAGCGGAACAGCACATCGCTGTGGAAAAAGGCGTCGGCCAGCGAGTTGTAGGGGTAGTGCGACGAGCTGGCGCGCTCGTGGATGTCCTGGGCGATGAAGTACAGCTTCAGGTAGCGGCTGACTTTCGAACCGGGGCGGCCGCTGCCGACACGGTGCAGGATGATTTCCTTGGTGGAGTTCAGTGCGGCGACCACTTTGCCGTTCTGCTGCGCCAGTTCCAGGCGGCGGGCCTCCACATTGAGCGTGCGGATCGGCTCAAACAGCGTCGACTTGAGTTTCAGGTACTGCCCCAGCTCACGGAACAGTCGGGCCAGCGCCTGTTGCACCGGCTGGTTGGAAAACAGCATCTGCCACAGCACCGACAGCAGGCCGTACCAGGCCGCACCCGCCACCAGCAGCATCGGCTCATGCCAGAAGTCCAGCACCTCGCCGCCGCGCTGATCGACGCCGATCATGGTGTAGACCGAGAGAATCAGCGTGCCATAGGCAATCGCACCATAGCGTTCGCCCAGCGCGCCGAGCATGGTCAGGCAGAAGCTGGCCAGCGCCAGTGAGCAGACAAACAGCCAGGGGTAGGGGAACAGCAGTTCTACGGCGAGTGCGGCGACACTGAAGCACACCAGCGTCACGGCCAGAGCATTGAGCCGGCCTTGCCAGCTGTCGTCGGTCTCTGCCAGTGCGCAGGCAATAATCCCCAGAAACAGCGGGATCAGCAAGGCCATCTCGTTTTGGTACCAGCACAGCGCCATGCTGCCGGTCAGTGCGATAAAGACTCGAACGCTATAGCTGAATTTATCCAGCGCCCACAATCGACGGAATGTATGACGGAGAGATTTCGATGCCATGGGTAAGCTGACGGCCCTGTTCGCAATTGATCAATTCTGCAGGAGGATATGTACAGACCAAATGACTGGCTGTACATCCGCCTGGCAAAATTTATACCGGTTTGCAGTGTCGTGATGTTACGCCACGCGCACTACGTCACACGTACTGCGCCGCTGCGTACGCCGAGGCCCACGCCCACTGAAAGTTGAAGCCGCCCAGATGACCGCTCACATCGAGCACTTCGCCGACGAAATAGAGGCCGGGGGATTTCAGTGACTCCATGGTCTTGGACGACACTTCACGGGTATCGATGCCGCCCAGCGTCACTTCAGCGGTGCGATAACCCTCGGTGCCTGCCGGGACCACCTGCCAGCTCGCCAGCTTTTCGGCGATGTCGGCCAGTTCGGCATGGGTGTACTGCTTCATGGGTTTGGACACGAACCAGTGTTCGGCGATCAGATTGGCCATCTTCTTGGTGAAAATCTCGCCCAGCAGGGTTTTCAACTCACTGTTGGGACGCTCGGCCTGTTGCTGACTGAGCCAGGTGGGCACATCGTGATCGGGCAGCAGGTTGATTTCCACGGTGTCACCGGGCTGCCAGAACGAAGATATCTGCAGGATCGCCGGACCACTGAGGCCGCGATGCGTGAACAGGATGTTTTCGCGGAAGCTGGTGTCATTGCAACTGACCAGGCAATCCACCGATGTGCCTGAAAGCTCTGTGCACAGCTCCTTGAGCTGATCGGTGATGGTGAACGGCACCAGGCCTGCGCGGGTGGGCAGCAGCGTGTGGCCGAACTGCTTGCCGACCTGATAGCCGAAACCGGTTGCGCCCAGCGTCGGAATCGACAGCCCGCCCGTGGCGATGACCAGTGCCTTGCAGCTCAACGTGCCCAGCGTGGTTTGCAGGCTGTAGCCAGATTCGGTCTTTTCGATCTGCTGCACGGAGGTATCCATGTGCAGGCTGACACCGGCCTGTCGGCATTCCTCCAGAAGCATTTCCAGAATGTCGCTGGACTTGTTGTCACAGAAAAGCTGACCGAGCTTCTTCTCGTGATAAGGCACGCCATGTTTGGCGACCATCGCGATGAAATCCCACTGGGTGTAGCGCGCCAGGGCCGATTTGCAGAAGTGCGGGTTCTGCGACAGGAAGTTGGCCGGCTCGGTGTACATGTTGGTGAAGTTGCAGCGCCCGCCACCGGACATGAGGATCTTCTTGCCGGGTTTGTTGGCGTGATCGATCAACATCACCCTGCGCCCGCGAGCGGCAGCGGTGAACGCACACATCAGACCAGCGGCGCCAGCGCCAATGATTACAACGTCGGTAACGGGCACAGCGTGTTTCCTCGATCTGTAGGTCACGATCGTTCCCATGCTCCGCGTGGGAATGCCTCTCGTGACGCTCTGCGTCACATACCTGCGCCGCACCACCTATTCAAAATCGGACGCAGAGCGTCCAGAACTGCGTCCCCACGCAGAGCGTGGGGACGATAACCCAGCTAACGACTATTTCAGAGGATTCGCACGCGCAGTGACTTGCCTTTGATCTTGCCGTTGTTCAGACGCTCCAGCGCCTGTTTGGCCATGCTGCGTTCGACGGCTACGTACGCCTGGAAATCGAAGATCGCGATCTTGCCCACCTGAGTGCCCGCAATACCCGCTTCGCCGGTCAGCGCGCCAAGAATGTCGCCCGGGCGCAGTTTGTCCTTGCGACCCGAACCGATGCACAGCGTCGTCATGGTCGGCAGCAGCTTGCCGCCTTCCTTGATACTTAGCTGCTCGTACTGCTGCCAGTTCAACGGGGCTTTCTGCAATTCTTCGATAGCGCGGGCGCGCTGGCTTTCCGACGGAGCCACAAGGCTGACCGCGATGCCTTTTTCGCCTGCGCGACCGGTACGGCCTACGCGGTGAATGTGGATTTCCGAATCACGCGCCAGCTCGACGTTGATCACCATGTCCAGCGCGTCGATGTCCAGACCGCGCGCGGCCACATCAGTGGCGACCAGTACCGAGGTACTACGGTTGGCGAACATCGCCAGCACCTGATCGCGGTCACGCTGTTCCAGATCGCCATGCAGACCGACGGCAGACATGCCTTTGGCGGTCAGGTGGTCGACCACTTCCTGAACCTGCTGCTTGGTGAAGCAGAACGCCACACAGGACGCCGGACGGAAATGACCGAGTACCTTGACCACCGCTTCCAGACGCTGCTCCGGAGAGATTTCATAGAAAATCTGCTCGATCTGGCTGTCGGCGTGCAGTGCTTCGACTTTCACGGTCTGTGGATCACGCATGAATTTCGAGGACAACTGCTTGATACCGACCGGGTAGGTCGCCGAGAACAGCAGCGTCTGGCGGCGCTGCGGGGTCTGCTCGATGATGTCGGCGATGGCGTCGTAGAAACCCATGTCCAGCATGCGGTCGGCTTCATCGAGAATCAGCGTGTTCAGGCCGTCCAGCACCAGCGAGCCCTTGCGCAAGTGCTGCTGTATGCGACCCGGAGTACCGACGATGATGTGTGCGCCATGCTCCAGCGAGCCGATCTGCGGGCCGAATGAAACGCCGCCACACAGGGTCAGGACCTTGATGTTGTCTTCCGAGCGCGCCAGACGGCGGATTTCCTTGGCCACCTGATCCGCCAGTTCGCGGGTCGGGCACATGACCAGTGCCTGGCAGCCGAAGAAGCGCGGGTTGATCGGGTTGAGCAGGCCGATACCGAAGGCAGCGGTCTTGCCGCTGCCGGTCTTGGCTTGCGCGATCAGGTCCATGCCCTTGAGGATCACCGGCAGGCTCTGCGCCTGAATCGGTGTCATTTCGGCATAACCAAGCGACTCCAGGTTAGCCAGCATGGCAGCGGACAGAGGCAGAGAATTGAAAGCGGTGTTAGTCACGACGGTGGACCTGCAAAACAAAAATGTCGCGTAGTGTATCACCCGCCAGCCAGACCTCACACCGCGATAGAGGCTGTGGGAGCGAGCTTGCTCGCGAAGGGGCCCGTACAGCACCAGAAGATGGTTCGTGAGCAATGCGGATCGCCGCCCCGGTCACTCCCACAGGATCCAACAATGAGCGCGGAGCATGGGCGCAATAGCCAGGCAAAAAAATCCCCGCTGGAGGGCGGGGTTGAGGTTCGAGCGTGGCAGCTCGCAAAGGTGTACGGCAAGGCCCGTCGTGGTGACGGGCCTGGCTGGCTTACAGCAGGATTGTGCGGATATCCGCCAGCAATTCGCTCAAGCGCTTGGTGAAGCGGGCGGCGGCTGCACCGTTGATCACGCGGTGATCGTAGGACAGCGACAGCGGCAGCATCAGTTTCGGCTGGAAGGCTTTGCCGTCCCAGACTGGCTGAATGGTGGCCTTGGAAACACCGAGGATAGCCACTTCCGGCGCGTTGACGATCGGCGTGAAGCCGGTGCCGCCAATGTGGCCGAGGCTGGAGATGGTGAAGCACGCGCCCTGCATGTCGTTTGCAGTCAGCTTTTTGTTGCGCGCCTTTTCAGCCAGTGCTGCGGCTTCGGCGGCCAGCTGCAACAGGCTCTTCTGGTCGACGTCGCGGATAACCGGCACCAGCAGGCCATCCGGGGTGTCCACGGCAAAGCCGATGTGCACGTACTTCTTGCGGATCACCGCCTTGCCGCTAGGTGCCAGCGAAGCGTTGAAGTCCGGCAGCTCCTTGAGCAGGTGTGCGCAGGATTTGAGCAGCAGTGGCAGAACGGTCAGCTTGACGCCAGCTTTCTCGGCAGCGCCTTTCTGCGCCACACGGAAAGCTTCCAGGTCGGTAATGTCGGCCTGGTCGAATTGCGTGACGTGCGGAATGTTCAGCCAGCTGCGGTGCAGACCCGAAGCGCCAAGTTGCATCAGGCGCGTCATCGGTACTTCTTCGATCTCGCCGAAACGGCTGAAATCGACTTCCGGGATCGGCGGGATGCCCGAGCCGCCGCTTGCGCCGCCAGCTGGAGCTTCCTTGGCCTTCTGCATCATGGTCTTGACGTAGACCTGAACGTCTTCTTTCAACACGCGACCGTGTGGGCCGGTGGCGCTGACTGCGCTCAGCTCGACGCCGAACTCGCGTGCCAGCTGACGAACAGCCGGGCCTGCGTGAACCTTGGCGCCGTCTTTGGCCGGTGCAGCCGGAGCAGGTGCTGCTTCGGCTTTCGGCGCTGGAGCAGCGGCCGGTGCAGCCGCTTCAGCCTTGGCAGGAGCGGCAGCCGGTGCGCTGGCAGCAGGTGCCGGAGCAGCGGCGGGCGCTGCGCCTTCGACTTTCAGTTTGAGGATCAGGTCGCCGGTGCCGACTTCCTGGTCCAGCTTGACTTCGATGCTCTCGACAACGCCTGCTGCAGGAGACGGGATCTCCATGCTGGCCTTGTCGGATTCCAGGGTGATCAACGACTGATCAGCCTGAATGGAGTCACCGACCTTGACCATCAGCTCGATGATTTTGGCCTTGCCCGACGAGCCGATGTCCGGCACGTGGATGTCCTGAACGCTGGCGCTGGCTGCCGGAGCAGGCGCAGCAGCGGCAGGTGCCGGTGCAGCTTCAGCCGGTTTTTCGGCAGCAGCAGGGGCCGCGGCAGGTTCGGCTGCGGGGGCAGGAGCGGCAGCCGCTTCGCCTTCCACTTCCAGCTCGAACAGCTCGTCGCCTTCTTTCAGACGGTCGCCCAGCTTGACCTTCATGGCCTTGATGACGCCAGCCTTGGGAGCAGGGATTTCCATGCTCGCCTTGTCCGATTCCAGCGTCAGAATGCTCTGGTCGGCTTCGATGCGATCACCGACCTTGACCATCAATTCAATGACTTCGCCTTCACCGTTGCCGATGTCGGGTACGCGAATTAACTCACTCACTATGTCTCTCCTTAGGAGAACCTGTTCACTCACCAATACGCTGGTTCAGTTACAACGAAACAGCGTTGGATGCTCATTTACGGTAGGTAAATTCCGCATCCTCGGCTGTTTACGCTCTGATCAGCGCTCTTGAAGCAGACTCTTAGCAGTCCAGTGGATTGCGTTTTTCAGGATCGATGCCGAACTTGGCGATGGCTTCCGCCACCACTTTAGGTTCGATATCGCCACGATCCGCCAAAGCTTCCAGAGCTGCCAGCACAACGAAGTGACGATCGACTTCAAAGAAGTGACGCAGCTTCTTGCGGCTGTCGCTACGGCCGAAACCGTCGGTGCCCAGGACTTTGTATTCCTTGGTTGGAACCCACTGACGAATCTGGTCAGCGAACAGCTTCATGTAATCCGTCGATGCAATGACCGGACCTTTGCGACCGTTGAGGCACTGCTCAACATAGCTCAGTTCCGGCTTCTGGCCAGGGTGCAGGCGGTTGTTGCGCTCTACAGCCAGACCGTCGCGACGCAGTTCGTTGAAGCTGGTAACGCTCCAGACGTCAGCGCCGATGTTGAACTCGTCACGGAGAATCTTCGCCGCTTCGCGAACTTCACGCAGGATGGTGCCCGAGCCCAGCAACTGGACGTGGTGCGCCGCTTCCCGGGTGTCTTCTTCGAGCAGGTACATACCCTTGACGATGCCTTCTTCCGCACCGGCCGGCATGGCTGGCTGGGCGTAGGACTCGTTCATCACGGTCAGGTAGTAGAAAACGTCCTGCTGCTCTTCGAACATCCGGCGCATGCCGTCCTGGATGATCACTGCCAGCTCGTAACCGTAAGTCGGGTCGAAGGTGCGGCAGTTCGGGATGGTCGACGCCAGAATGTGGCTGTGACCGTCTTCGTGCTGCAGGCCTTCGCCGTTCAGCGTGGTACGGCCGGCGGTGCCGCCGATCAGGAAACCACGGGTGCGGCTGTCGCCAGCAGCCCATGCCAGGTCGCCGATACGCTGGAAACCGAACATCGAGTAGAAGATGTAGAACGGAATCATCGGCTGGTTGTGGCTGGAATACGAAGTACCGGCAGCGATGAAGGAGGACATGGCGCCCGCTTCGTTGATGCCTTCCTCGAGAATCTGGCCTTTCTTGTCTTCGCGATAGAACATCACTTGTTCTTTATCGACTGGCTCGTAGAGCTGGCCGACCGAAGAGTAGATGCCCAACTGGCGGAACATGCCTTCCATACCGAAAGTACGGGCTTCGTCCGGGATTATCGGCACGATGCGCTGACCGACTTCCTTGTCCTTGACCAGCTGCGCCAGGATGCGCACGAAAGCCATGGTGGTGGAGATTTCACGGTCGCCCGAACCGTCAAGGATGGCCTTGAGGGTATCGAGTGGCGGCGTCGGCAGGCTGAAGCTCTGCGCGCGACGCTGAGGTACGAAGCCACCCAGCGCAGCACGACGCTCGCTCAGGTAACGGGCTTCGGCGCTGCCTTCTTCCGGCTTGTAGAACGGCAGGGCTTCGAGTTCGGAGTCCTTGACCGGGATGTCGAAACGGTCACGGAAGTGACGCAGGCTGTCGACATCGACCTTCTTGGTGTTGTGTGCAGTGTTTTTCGCTTCGCCGGCGCCGGTGCCATAACCTTTGATGGTTTTGGCCAGAACCACGGTCGGTTGACCCTTGTGGTTGACGGCTTCGTGGTAGGCCGCATAAACCTTGTACGGGTCGTGGCCGCCACGGTTGAGTTTCCAGATCTCGTCGTCGGACAGATCGGCAACCATTGCCTTGAGTTCAGGCGAGTTGAAGAAGTGCTCGCGGACGAACGCGCCGTCCTTGGCCTTGTAGTTCTGGTATTCGCCGTCGATGACTTCGTCCATGCGACGCTGCAGGATACCGTCGACGTCCTTGGCCAGCAGTGGGTCCCAGAAACGGCCCCAGATGACTTTGGTGACGTTCCACTGAGCACCACGGAACACGCCTTCCAGTTCCTGAATGATCTTGGCGTTGCCGCGAACCGGGCCGTCGAGGCGCTGCAGGTTGCAGTTGACGACGAAGATCAGGTTGTCGAGCTTCTCGCGACCGGCCAGAGCGATGGCGCCCAGGGATTCCGGCTCGTCGGTCTCGCCGTCACCCAGGAAGCACCAGACTTTCTGCTTGCCTTCCGGGATGTAACCACGGTGCTCCAGGTACTTCATGAAGCGCGCCTGGTAGATCGCCTGGATCGGGCCAAGGCCCATCGATACAGTCGGGAACTGCCAGAAATCCTTCATCAGCCACGGGTGTGGGTAAGACGACAGGCCATTGCCGTCGACTTCCTGACGGAAGTTGTTCATCTGGTCTTCGGTGATGCGGCCTTCGAGGAACGCACGGGCATAAACGCCTGGCGATGCGTGACCCTGGAAGTAGATCAGGTCGCCGCCGTGCTCGTCGGTCGGGGCCTGGAAGAAGTAGTTGAAGCCGATGTCGTACAGCGTTGCGCTGGAGGCGAAGCTGGAGATGTGGCCGCCCAGATCCGGGTCGTTCAGGTTGGTTTTGACGACCATTGCCAATGCGTTCCAGCGCACCAGCGAGCGAATGCGGCGTTCCATGAACAGGTCGCCAGGCATGCGTGCTTCGTGGGTGACAGGAATCGTGTTGCGGTATGGCGTAGTGATGGCGTACGGCAGCTGCGAACCACTACGGGTGGCCAGCTCGCCCAAACGGGTCATCAGGTAGTGAGCGCGGTCTTCGCCTTCTTTGTCGAGAACCGATTCCAGGGCGTCCAGCCATTCCTGGGTTTCGACGGGATCGAGGTCTTGCATGGCTTGCTCCAGGGCGGAAAGGCTTCCAGAATCGGTTGCCTGAGTTTGCGACTGGCCTTGTGGGCAGACGACATAAATTCTTGGATTACCGGAGGGTGGGATCCGGCGGCGTGTAGTTTTACTACAAATCGACGACGATTTCAGCCCTCCGAGTATCGGACCCAGTAGTAAAACTACAGAGAAGCGACTCAATCGCTCCTGTTGTCTTGTAACTTAAAACGTTACTGTTGATTGCTATTGAATATCTTGCAGGGAAAAAGCGGATTTTTATGCTTCTAATTTGATTTTTCCAGCAATTTATAACCTTTGTTCGACAAGCGGTGCTGGCAGACGCGTCTTGCCGTCATGAAAGACGGGCGTTTGCACGCCGATCAAGGATAGACCATGAGCCTACCTTTACTGGCTGAATTTCCGGCCATTCTGCTGCCATTGATTACCCGTGCCCGCCAGACGTTCCAGGCCGCGCTCACTGCTTTGTCAGAGGACGCGCTGACGTCTTTCGAGGCCTGGCCCGAGGCGCGCCGCAAGGCGTTCGACCGGGTTTGCGCAGCCAGTGATTTTGTCACCGAGCAAGTTTGCCGTGACCCGCAGATGCTCCTGCAACTGGCCGATTCGGGCGAGCTGGAGCGTAGCTTCTCTGCTGGCCAATTGCGCGGTCAGATTGCCGATGCCCTGTCGAGCGCCGCCAGTGATGACGAGTTGGGGCGTAATCTACGTCGGCAGCGCGCACGCCAGCAAGTGCGAATCATCTGGCGCGATCTGACCCGTCAGGCGGATCTGATCGAAACCTGCCGTGATCTGTCGGAAATGGCCGATGCTTCGATCGACCTGGCCTACCAATGGCTGTATCCACGGCACTGCGAGCAGTTCGGCACACCGACCGGTCGTCACTCTGGGCAGCCGCAGCACATGGTTATTCTGGGCATGGGCAAACTCGGCGCGGTCGAACTGAACCTTTCGTCGGACATTGACCTGATCTTTGCCTACCCGGAAGGCGGCGAGACGCAGGGCACCAAGCGAGCGCTGGACAATCAGGAGTTTTTCATTCGCCTGGGGCAACGGCTGATCAAGGCGCTGGACCCGGTGACTGTCGATGGTTTCGTGTTCCGGGTCGACATGCGCCTGCGGCCCTACGGTTCTTCCGGGGCGCTGGTGCTCAGCTTCAACGCGCTGGAGCAGTATTATCAGGATCAGGGCCGGGACTGGGAACGTTACGCGATGATCAAGGCGCGAGTGGTCGGCGGCGATCAGACCGCAGGTGCCGAGCTGCTGGATATGTTGCGCCCGTTTGTGTATCGCCGTTACCTGGACTTCTCGGCCATTGAAGCGCTGCGCACCATGAAGCAGCTGATTCAGCAGGAAGTGAAGCGCAAGGGCATGGCGGAAAACATCAAGCTCGGTGCCGGGGGTATTCGCGAAGTCGAGTTCATCGCCCAGGCGTTCCAGCTGATCCACGGTGGCCGCGACCTGAGCCTGCAACAGCGTCCGCTGTTCAAAGTGCTGAAAACCCTTGAAGGGCAGGGTTATCTGCCTTCGGCGGTGACTGAAGAGCTGCGCGAGGGTTACGAATTTTTGCGTTACACCGAGCACGCCATTCAGGCGATTGCCGACCGTCAGACGCAAATGTTGCCGGACAACGATCAGGATCAGGCACGCATTGCCCTGATCATGGGCTTTGCCGACTGGGTCAGTTTTCACGAGCGCCTTATGTACTGGCGCAGTCGGGTGTCCTGGCATTTCCGTCAGGTCATCGCCGACCCCGATTCTGATCCTGACGATGAGCAGCAGGACGACAGTGAGGTTGCAGTGGGTGGCGAGTGGCTGCCCCTGTGGGAAGAGTCCCAAGACGAAGAAGCCGCAGGTCGCCAGCTGTTGCAGGCCGGTTTCGTGGATGCGGAAAAGGCACTGAAAAATCTGGCCAGCCTGCGCAGCAGTCCCAACCTGCGTTCGATGCAGCGTCTGAGTCGTGAGCGGCTGGATGCGTTCATCCCTCGATTGCTGGCTCAGGCGGTAGAGCATGAGAAGCCCGACCTGGTGCTGGAACGTGTTCTTCCGCTGGTAGAAGCGGTCGCCCGGCGCTCGGCGTATCTGGTGTTGCTGACCGAAAACCCTGATGCGTTGCGACAACTGCTGACCCTGTGCGCTGCCAGCCCATGGATTGCCGAACAGATCGCACGCTTCCCGCTGCTGCTCGATGAGCTGCTCAATGAAGGTCGTCTGTTCAATCCGCCGTTGGCACCAGAGCTGGCGGCCGAGCTGCGTGAGCGGCTGATTCGTATCCCGGAGGACGACCTCGAGCAGCAGATGGAAGCCCTGCGGCATTTCAAGCTGGCCCACAGCCTGCGGGTTGCGGCGTCCGAGATATCTGGCAGTCTGCCATTGATGAAAGTCAGTGATTACCTGACCTGGCTGGCCGAGGCCATTCTGGACCAGGTGCTGGCGCTGGCGTGGCGCTACAGCGTGGCTCGCCACGGCACGCCCTCGCGCCCGGACGGCACGTTGTGCGACCCAGGTTTCGTGATTGTCGGTTATGGCAAGGTTGGCGGTATCGAATTGGGCCACGGCTCCGATCTGGATCTGGTGTTCATTCATGATGGCGATCTGCAAGCCGAGACCGACGGCGCCAAACCGATCGACAGTGCGCAGTTTTTCACCCGGCTGGGGCAGCGGGTCATCCATTTGCTGACCACGCAAACCAACTCCGGTCAGCTGTATGACGTCGACATGCGCCTGCGGCCGTCGGGTGCGTCCGGGTTGCTGGTCAGTTCGCTGGGGGCCTTCGCCCGTTATCAGGCCAATGAAGCCTGGACCTGGGAACATCAGGCGCTGGTACGTGCGCGAGTGATGACCGGCAGTCGTGATGTTGGCGAGCAGTTCGAAAAAGTCCGTGCCGATGTGCTGGGGCGCGAGCGTGATCTGGGCAAGCTGCGCGCAGAGGTCAGCGAGATGCGCGGCAAGATGCGTGACAACCTCGGCACCCGCGTGACAGCAGCCGGAAGGGCGGCCAATGCCTTCGAGGCGTCGGTGCCGTTCGACCTCAAGCAGGACGCCGGAGGTATCGTCGATATCGAATTTATGGTGCAATACGCCGCCTTGGCGTGGTCCAGAGAGCATCCCGCGCTGCTGCAATACACCGACAACATCCGGATTCTCGAAGGGCTTGAGGACGCCGGACTGTTGCCTGACACGGACGCCAGCCTGTTACGCGAAGCCTACAAGGCGTATCGCTCGGCTGCGCACCGTCAGGCTTTGCAGAAGCAGGCGGGTGTGGTCAGCGGCGATCAGTTTCATGCCCAGCGGCGTGAGGTGATGCGGATCTGGACGCAGATGGGGTTGAGCTGAGCCGCGCGGCAACGCCATATTCCGCTGCAACACTATATAAAGCTATGACAGGGAGGCGACAGGTTGTGTGGGAATGTCACGCAGTCTGATCGGCCTCCCTGATCGTTTCTGGTCGTTTCTGGATAGAACATGAAAATTCTGATCGTTGGGCCTAGCTGGGTCGGTGACATGGTGATGGCACAAACGCTGTTCCAGTGTCTGAAACAGCGTCATCCCGAGTGCGAAATCGACGTGCTGGCCCCTGAATGGAGCCGTCCGATACTGGAGCGCATGCCGGAGGTTCGCGCTGCGCTCAGTTTTCCGCTGGGGCACGGTGCCCTGGAGCTGGCGACCCGTCGCCGGATCGGCAAGTCCCTGGCTGGCCAATACGATCAGGCTATCCTGCTGCCCAATTCGCTGAAATCCGCGCTGGTGCCGTTTTTCGCTGGTATACCGAAACGTACCGGCTGGCGTGGCGAATTCCGCTACGGCCTGCTCAATGACGTGCGCACCCTCGACAAACAGCGCTATCCGCTGATGATCGAGCGTTTCATGGCCCTGGCATTCGACAAGAGCACCGAGTTGCCGCGTCCTTATCCCAAGCCCAGCCTGCGCATCGACACCGCGACTCGCGATGCGGCGTTGAGCAAGTTCGGCCTGACCCTCGACCGTCCGGTGCTGGCGCTATGCCCTGGTGCCGAGTTCGGCGAATCCAAGCGCTGGCCTGCCGAGCATTACGCACAAGTCGCTGACGCCAGCATTCGTGAAGGCTGGCAGGTCTGGCTGTTCGGTTCGAAAAAGGATCACCCGGTCGGCGAGAGTATTCGCCAGGAGTTGATTCCCGGCCTGCGCGAGGAGTCCGTCAACCTCAGTGGTGAAACCTCGCTGGCTGAGGCCATCGACCTGCTCTCGTGTGCCGACGCGGTGGTGTCCAACGATTCCGGCCTGATGCACGTGGCCGCAGCGCTGAATCGCCCGCTGGTGGCCGTCTACGGTTCGACCTCGCCGGGCTTCACGCCACCGCTGGCCGACGCAGTGGAAGTGGTGCGTCTGGGCATCGAGTGCAGCCCGTGCTTTGAGCGCACCTGCCGTTTCGGCCATTACAACTGCATGCGTCTGCTTGAGCCGGACGCCGTGATTCAGGCGCTGAGCCGCCTGAGCAGTACGCCGGTGGAGGTTGCCTGATTTTGCGGGTACTGCTGATCAAGACTTCTTCGCTGGGCGATGTTATCCATGCCTTGCCCGCACTGACCGATGCGCAGCGAGCGCTGCCCGGCATCCGCTTCGACTGGGTAGTGGAAGAGGGTTTCGCCGAAATTCCCGCTTGGCACCCGGCGGTCGACAAGGTGATCCCGGTGGCGATCCGCCGCTGGCGCAAGCACCTCTGGCAGACGTTCAGGTCGGGGGAGTGGCGGCGCTTCAAGCAGCAGGTGCGCGAACAGCACTATGATCTGGTGATTGACGCTCAGGGCCTGTTCAAAAGTGCCTGGCTGACGCGTTATATCGATGCGCCGGTGGCAGGACTGGACCGCGACTCGGCACGTGAATCGGTCGCCAGTCGCTTTTATGACCACGCTTTTGCAGTGCCACGCGGGCAGCATGCGGTCGAGCGGCTTCGTCAGTTGTTCGCTCAGGCATTGGGTTATCCACAGCCGTCCGGCATGGGCGACTACGGCCTCAAGCCCTTGGCGACTCTTGATGACACGTTGCAGGCCCCGTTCGTGCTGTTCCTGCATGGCACGACCTGGGACACCAAGCACTGGCCCGAGCTGTACTGGCGACAACTGGCCGAACTGATGGCCGCTCGTGGCCTGCAGGTGCAGTTGCCATGGGGCAACCCGGCAGAAAAGGCACGCGCCGAGCGCATTGCCGACGGTCTGGACAGCGCACACGTGCTGCCCAAGCTGAATCTGGCAGGTGTAGCGCGGGTATTGGCCAGCGCACAGGCGTGCGTCGCGGTAGACACCGGCATCGGGCACCTGGCCGCTGCACTGGATGTGCCGACCATTTCCCTGTTTGGCCCGACCAATCCGGGCCTGACCGGGGCCTACGGCAAGTCGCAGGTGCATCTGGCCAGCGACTATCCGGGCTGCACGCCGTGCCTGCAAAAGAAATGCACGTACCAACCGAGCGCCGATGATCAGCGCCGGTTCGACCTTAAACGCGAGTGGCCGATGTGCTTCACTCGCTTGAATCCCGAGCGAGTAGCGAGCCAACTGGGCGCGCTGTTGCTGGCAAAGGAACCTGGCTGATGCAACTGGCTTTTGTACTCTACAAATACTTTCCGTTTGGCGGCCTGCAACGCGACTTCATGCGCATTGCGCTGGAGTGCCAACAGCGCGGCCACCAGATCCGCGTCTACACCCTGATCTGGGAAGGCGATGTGCCGCCCGGTTTTGAAGTGCTGGTAGCGCCGGTCAAGGCGTTCTTCAACCATCGACGCAACGAAAAGCTTACTGCGTGGATGGAGGCAGACCTGGCCAGGCGCCCGGTGGACCGCCTGATCGGTTTCAACAAGATGCCCGGTCTGGATGTGTATTACGCCGCCGACGGCTGCTTCGAGGACAAGGCGCAGAATCTGCGCAGCCCGCTGTATCGCAAGTGGGGCCGTTATCGCCACTTTGCTGACTACGAGCGCGCGGTGTTTGCTAAAGACTCGAAAACTCAGGTGTTGATGATTTCCGAAGTGCAGCAGCCGCTGTTCATCAAGCATTACGACACCCCGCCGTCGCGCTTTCACTTGCTGCCACCGGGCATTTCCCAGGATCGCCGCGCACCGCCGGACGCACCTGAGATTCGTGCAGGCTTTCGCAAGGAATTCGGGCTTGCCGACAATGACCTGTTATTGGTGCAGATCGGCTCCGGTTTCAAGACAAAGGGCGTCGATCGCAGCCTGAAGGCGCTGGCAGCCTTGCCTGCCGAGCTCAAGAAACGCACGCGGCTGTTTGTAATCGGTCAGGACGACCCCAAAGTATTCCAATTGCAGAGCGCGGCGCTCGGCCTGGGCGAGCAGGTGACCTTCATGAAAGGGCGCAGCGATATTCCGCGTTTTCTGCTGGGCGCCGACCTGCTGATTCATCCGGCCTACAACGAAAACACCGGGACCGTGCTGCTCGAAGCGCTGGTTGCCGGTTTGCCGGTCCTGGTCAGCGCGGTCTGCGGCTACGCCCATTACATAGCCGAAGCTGACTGCGGGCGGGTGCTGGACGAGCCGTTCGATCAGGCGCAACTCAATCGCTACCTGTCGGACATGCTTAAGGATGATGGCGCACGCAGCGCATGGGGGCGCAATGGCCTGGCCTTTGCTGATACAGCGGACCTTTACAGCATGCCGCAACACGCTGCGGATGTGATTCTGGCGGAGCACTATTGATGAAGCTGTTCCTGGCTGAACCGTTCAAGAGCCTGTGGGCCGGACGCGATGCGTTCGTCGAGGTCGAGGGCCTGAGCGGCGAGGTCTACCGCGAGCTGGAAGGACGCCGCACGCTGCGCACCGAGGTCAACGGGCGTGGCTACTTCGTCAAGATCCACCGTGGCATTGGCTGGGGCGAAATCGCCAAGAATCTGGCAACTGCCAAGTTGCCAGTGCTGGGCGCGGGCAAGGAATGGGACGCCATCGAGCGCCTGCATGAAGTCGGCGTGCCGACCATGACGGCTGTGGCTTATGGTGAACGTGGCAGCAACCCTGCCGCGCAGCATTCGTTTATTGTCACTGAAGAGCTGGCCCCGACTACCAGCCTGGAAGACGTAAGCCTCAACTGGCGCACCCAGCCGCCCGAGCCTCGTCTGAAAAGAGCGTTTATCGCCGAAGTTGCCCGCTTGGTCGGCATGATGCACCGCGCCGGCGTGAACCATCGCGACTGTTACATCTGTCATTTTCTGCTGCACACCGATACGCCGGTCACCGCTGACAATTTCAGATTGTCGGTCATCGACCTGCACCGTGCTCAGACCCGCCGTGCGATCACGCCGCGCTGGCGCAACAAGGACCTGGCCGCGCTGTATTTTTCAGCGCTGGACATCGGCCTGACCCGCCGCGACAAGCTGCGTTTCCTCAAGGGTTATTTTCAGAAACCGCTGCGCGAAATACTGCGCAAGGAAGCAGCGCTGCTGAGCTGGCTGGAGAAGAAGGCCGACAAGCTGTATCAGCGCAAAGTGCGCTACGGGGATGCGCTCTGATGGCGGGCTGGAAGCTTGAGCCCGAGTACGCTTTTCTGCAGCAGGATTTCGGCAGTCTGGATGCCGTGTTTGCCTTGCAGGGCCAGCAGTTGACCCGCGACCCGCTGTCCGACGTCATTCGCGTCGAGCGCGCCGGGGTTTACTACTACGTCAAACGCTACGTAGGAGCGGGCAAAGGCCTGCGCCGTTACATCGGCAAGCCCAGGGTCAAGTCCGAGTGGCAGAACCTCAAGCGCTTTGCCAAATGGGGCATTCCCACGGCAGAGGTGGTGGCCTGGGGGCTGGAGCGCAACGGCGCAGCGTATGATCGCGGCGCACTGATCACTCGCGGCTTGCCCAATACCGAAGACTTGTCTGCGCTGGCACAACGCAAGGATCCGCGACTGACCGACCGGCACTGGGTCGACGCTGTCAGCCGCCAGTTGGCTGCCTGTACCCGGACCATGCACGACAACCATTTCACACATAATGATTTGAAATGGCGCAACCTGTTGGTCGATGACGAAGGCAAGCTGTTTTTCATCGATTGCCCCAACGGCGCATTCTGGTGGAGCTTCATGCTGCGCTATCGGATCACCAAGGATCTGGCGTGCCTGGACAAGGTCGCCAAGTATCACTTGTCAGCTACCCAGCGTCTGCGCTTCTACCTGCAGTACCGTCAGCGAACGCGGTTGAACGCCTCCGACAAGAAACGTATTCGACATATCGTCAGCTTTTTCGAGGGCCGTGAATGAGCGTTTTTATTGCCAGTGCTGACCAGCCGTTACTGGCGCGTCACAACCTGGCTGATTTTGAATCGCTTTGGAACATCAGGCTTGATGCGGTCGACGAGCCCAATACCGGGCGCGGCGGCTGGAGCAGTGTGTTCCGTCTCGACCTGGAAGGTCAGGGGTTTTACCTCAAGCGCCAGAGCAATTACCTGACCCACACGTTGCATCATCCGTTTGGCGAGCCGTCCTTCTCTCGTGAGTTTCGTAACATCAGTCGCTACCGCAAACTGGGCATTCCAGCGCTGCAAGCGGTGTTTTATGGCGAGCGCAAGGTCGACGGGGAATACCGGGCGATCCTCATGACGCGTGCGCTGGACGGCTGGACCGATCTTGACGAACTGTTGCAGCAGTGGAACCAGATGGAGAGCGTCCAGCGTCTGGCGGTACTTCACGCCTGCGGCCAGTTGGCGCGCACGCTGCACGGTGCCGGACAGGTTCATGGCTGCTTTTATCCCAAGCATATTTTTCTGCAGGCGGTGGGAAAGGGCTACCAGGCGCAATTGATCGACCTGGAGAAAACCCGTCCGGTGATCTTCGGCAAGCGTGACCTTGCCCGCGACCTCGAACCGCTGCTGCGCCGCGCGCCGATGTGGAATGAGGCCGATCGGCGCGAGCTGTTGGCGGCTTATCTGCAAGCCACGCCGAATAGCCTGCTGGTCGACGCCTGGAATGCGCGTCTGGGCAAGCGCGGCGCTCACAAACGAGACCTTCAACACCGCGATGATAAAGAGACCCGTTGATGCGTTTGTCTGAACTCAAGACCGCTGGACGTACCCCCGAGTTGCCGATGAGCCTGACGCTGGCCGATGCTGCCGGTTCGGCTGAACTGCAATTGCTGACCCTGCTGCGTGTATTGCCGGGGCAGCGCTACGTCGGTGCAGGTGTCTGGCGAGGCCGAACGGTGCTGGCAAAACTGCTGGTGGGCGACAAGGCGGCCCGACACTTTCAGCGTGAACTGGCCGGGGTGCGCCTGCTTGCCGAACAGGGGCTGACCACACCGCTGCTGCTGGCCGACGGTTTGCAGGATGGTGAGGGTGGCTGGCTGCTGTTCGAGTTTCTGGAGCAGGCGTCAAGCCTGGGCGATGCCTGGAATACTGTCCAGGACCTGCCACCCTTGGCGGATGAGCAGCAAGCCGTGCTCGGCGAGGCGCTGAGCGCCATCGCCCGGCAACACGCCAAAGGCTTGTGGCAGGAAGATTTGCACCTCGACAACCTGCTGCGCCACAACGGGCAGTTGTACTTGATTGATGGTGCCGGTATTCGCGCCGAGCAGGCCGGCACACCGTTGTCCCGGCAAAAGGTGCTGGAAAACCTCGGTGTGTTCTTTGCCCAGTTGCCCAGGTCTTTCGAGCCCTTCACTGAAGAGTTGCTGGTGCATTACCTGCTGAGCAACGCCGAGCATGGTTTGCCGATGGAGGCGCTGCAAAAGCAGATCGACAAGGTTCGCAGCTGGCGGCTCAAGGACTTCATGAGCAAGACCGTGCGCGATTGCAGTCTGTTCAGCGTCGAGGACAGCGCTTCGGTGTTCCGTGCTGTTCGTCGCGAGGAGGAGGTCGCGATGCTGCCGGTACTTGATCAGGCTGATGCCCTGCTCGACAAGGGCCATCTGTACAAGACCGGTGGCGCTGCGAGTGTAGGCCGTGTCGAAATCAGTGGTCGTACGCTGGTCATCAAGCGTTACAACATCAAGAATTTCAGTCACTGGCTCAAGCGCTTCTGGCGTCCCAGCCGGGCCTGGCATTCATGGCGCGAAGGTAACCGCCTGATGTTTCTCGGCATCGCCACACCAAAACCGCTGGCAGTTCAGGAAAAGCGTTTTCTCGGCTTGCGCAGCAAAGCCTGGCTGGTGACCGAGTTTATCGAGGGACCGGACATCATCGAGCGCTTCGCTCCCCATGTGGCAACCGGTGATGCACCAGAGGCCGAACTGCTGGCGCTGGACACGCTGTTCGCACAGCTTATCCAGGCGCGTATCAGTCATGGTGATTTCAAGGGGCATAACCTGTTCTGGCACACCGATCGCTGGGCGATGATCGACCTGGATGCCATGCAGCAGCACAGTTCTCAATCGTCCTTTGCAGCAGCCTACGCGCGTGACCGGGCGCGGTTTATGCGCAACTGGCCGGTGCAGAGTGCGCTGCACCAGATACTGGAGCAGCGCCTGCCGAAGATCACGCCAGACTGAGCCTGGCCTCTCAGGCAATGCGGGTGAGGTTCATCGCCTCGAGGGCCGTCACCAGCGCGTCCATGTCGTCGAAGGGTTTGAGATGGATACGCGGCCAACGCACACGCTCCAGATACAGTTTGCCCTCGGCATTGCGCTGCACCGGTGTGCGATGAATCCATGTGTCACGAGCGCGATGGACGATGGTCTGCAAATCGCCTTCGCCCTGTTGCACCAGAAACATTCCCGGCTTGAAGAGGCGTTGGTCAATGCTCAAGAGTCTGGCTGACTCTGGGCGCGACACTTCCATGGCCACTCGGTAATCGCCCTTGATGTAGACCTGTTCATTGGTTATGCCTCCCGTAACAAGCTCTCCCGGATCCGGTACTACGCCGGTCGATTTGCCTGGTGCCACATCAATAACCCGCAGACCGATTCCTCCTTGCAGTTCTGCAATACCGGGTACCACGCCCTGGTAGGTATTGGAATGGCTGTTGCCCACCAGCGCGATCCATTTGTGGGAACCCATCACGTCCTGATGCCTGCGGATTGTGCGCGACGCAAAGTAATTCATCATCTGCTGGCGGGTGATGGACTCTTCCCTGGCGATGCCTTTGAGGTGATAGCTGCTTGCGCAGTCGATAGCGCGGACCTCCAGGCCGTACTGCCGCGCCTTGATGATCAGTTGTTCGAAGTTGTAGACCTTGTCCGGATCGGTGTGATGCCCACGGTCCAGGATTTTCAGGTCATGCAGCAACGTTTTGCTCATCTGCCCGGTTTCGAAGAAACGATCCAGGTCCGCCTGATGCAGGTCGGTCAGCAGGTGCTCCATGTACAACGTCTTGACGTTTTGCCGCGCCAGCAATGGCAGGTTGTCGATGATCAGTTTTTTGCTCGAAACAGAAAAATGCGACTCGCCGATAACGATGCCTTCCGTGTGACGGTACAGGGTTTCAAGCAGCCCCGCCGTGCTCGTCTGTGGCTCGATGGCTGGCAATGTCGGGCGAGGTGGCAGTTGGGCTGATCTGATCGTGGCGGCGTCCTTTTGCAGATTTTTGCGGCGCTGGGCGAACGTGTTGCGAACAGTGTCGAGTTTTGTGTCTTCAAAGAAATACTCCATGTCGAGCCCTTTCCTTTCGAAGTTCGCCAATGTATGAAGCGTCGTTCTGGTATCAAGCGGCATCTCATAGGTCGCGTCGGCCAAGGATTGCTGGATCGCTGTCATCGGGCTGTCGGCAGTCCACTCTTCGGGTGGTACGCGTAGCCAGGTAGTGTTTTCGCCGTGGACAAACCCGTACTGGCCCGCCCAATGCTCGCCCTCGGCAACGGAGCCCCTCAGCTCTCGGATCAGCATGTCATCCACAGGGGTGGCGGGGGGCAGCGGAACGCCCGGCAGCGCAGGGTCGGCAAACGCGATGGTGAAGTTACAGCGAGTCGGCGTGTTTTGATGCGACCCGTCGGTACCTTCACTTATGCGGGTCGGGCGTCCTGCCGGTATGTCCTGAACATGCACACTGACGACTCCTTGCATCTCGGCAATGCCGGGCACCTGATCATGCGTCGTGGCAAGTTTCTGGTCGAGCAGCGCGACCCAGCGTTTGGAAGAGCCCGGTGCGATGTCTTGGCTGATGAGCCTGTGCCCGAAGAAGTTGCTCATTTTGCTGGCCGCTGCCGGATCATCAGCGGCGGCCAGCACCGAATGGCCGAAAAACGGGTAGCTTATCGACGAGCTGAACGGGCGCACTTCGATGCCGTGACGGTGGGCTTCCTTGATCAGGTGGTAGTAGTCGTATTCGCTGCTCGAGTTGTTCAAGGCGCCGCGATTGACGTCGTGCAGGTAGTACTTGAGCTCATGAGAGCCAGAGCGACTCTTTTTGCCCAACTGGCGATACCTGGCCAGTTTGCGCAGGTGTTTGTCGGTCAGCAGGTGTTCGATGTACAGGACCTCGACACGCTGCTCTGCCAGCAATGGCATGTTGAGCAGGAGCAGACGCTTGCTGGCTACCGACCTGGGGGCCTCGCTGAAAACCAGCCCGTTGCTGTGCGTGAAGATGTGCTCGATGAGTGTCTCGACCTTGCCGGGCAGGCCATAAGCGGGAAGTGCTGGCCTGGGCGGCGCAGAGAATCGGGCAAAAAATGCCTGAGCGTCCTGGTAGAGCTTTTCCCGAAACGCTGTAAAGGTCTGACGTACTTCCGTGAAATAGGTCTCGAAGTAGGCTTCCAGACCTGCGCCGGTCGGGTCGAAGACTTCCTTGCGGATAACGATGTCCAGATGCGCTCTCATGGTGCTTGGCATCTCATAGTCGATCAACGTGTTGAGCGAGCCTGCGGCGGCATCTTCAGGCAGTGGCCTATAGCTCCCCGGACCGTCCAGCCCGCCGCCGCGCAAGCGCCGGTCGACGACCAGCCACTGGCCCTGTTCATTCAGGCGAACCGGCTGTTTGCCGAAGAATGCGAATGGATTGGCCGGATCGATGATCTGCCAGCAGCGCAGATGCGCATCGTATTGAACCTGAAAGGTGTGATCTGACAACCTGATGTAATTTTTTCCGTTGAGTGCGTACACGCCTTTCGCGTGGCCGTCGGTGATACGTGGCACGTTATCCAGCGAAACGTCGACTGCCAGTTCGGTGCGCAACCCTGAAGGCACGCGCGCCACGGCGTTGGGCGGTGGCAGGAGCGGCTGCCAGGCACCAGCGGCTTCTCTCAGGGCGAACTGACCGGTTGCCATCGGGGGCGCCGAGGCGACGTGGGGTGCATGGAAAACTGCGGCGTGACCATGGGCGTTGGGCTTGCCGATCAGAAAAACCTGCTCCTGCAGTTCAACCGGGTACAGGTCCTCGTAACGCGGCAGCGAGGACTGGCGCTGGAACGAGCGGAGGACCGGTGGTGATTGATGACCATGCTCAAGCTGATGCAATACGCCGCCGAAGCCTTTAATGCCAACCAACAAGTCGCTGCCTGCGCCGATGCCGTTGAAGAGTGCCGAGAGCATGTATGTTGCAGCGCGTTGCTGGTCGCCTTCAGTCAAGGCGGCAACTGCCTGCCCGCTGTCATGCAATGAAAGCAGGCTGCCAACCGCAAAGCTTGCCGGTGGGAACGGCAGGGTCAAGGCGGTAGCAATTATCTCGACGCTGACCCAGATCAGCCGGACGAGCATGTCGTTGCGGCCGGTGGTGGTCTCTTCCACATCACGCAACCTGCGCTCCAGCGGCCTGTTGAAACAGGTGTCGGCGAAGTCTGAAATGAATGCCTTGGGAATGACCGGAGATTTGTTGGCCTTACCCTGCTGCATGTCGCGGAGCAAGAACGACAAGGTTCGGCGCGCCTTGATCCGGCAGCGATCCTTGTAGTAATCGATCATGCCTTCGCTAACGAGCGAGCGCACAAAGTCGCTGAACAGACGAAACTCGATACCGTCAGGCGCCTGCGGCGTGTAGAGCAGCGCAGCATGGCGAGTCTGTGTCGGCAGGATCACCAGGCAGCCCTGCACGGTTTCGACGTGGGTGAGCAGTGTGCTGGGGATGACCAGTTGATCGACGCCGGTCAGCCCCGAGGCGATAAACGGTTTGTCCACATGCACTTGCAGCGGGTAGAGGGGATATCGCTCGCGGGAGGCGGTGTCGTCAAGGTGGGCGTTATCCAGAGATTGTTTCAACCACGCATAGTGCGCTGCTTCGATATGACCTTTCAGCACGCTGCGCAATGCCGCTGCCTGCATCTGCAGTTGCGTGATCATCACGCTGAACTGGCGACGGTAGGCATAGCCTTCGCTTTCGCTGTTCAGCAGGGTGTTTCTGATCAAGGCAATGTACTCGTCCGCCAGCCACTGACCGCGCACCGAACCTGCAACGGCAGCAGCTGACAGCGCGCTCACGTCGATGCCTTCCGGGCCGCTGAACGTCGCGCTGGTTGCTGCGGAAGCACGCAAGGGGTCAATGCTGTCGTCATAGCCATTGAGCAGCATGTCGGTGTAGGTCAGTGTTTCGCGCTCGGTGGTAATTACGATCAGGTCGGGGTCTACCGTGCCGGCTGGTACGTTCAGCAGCTTGCCGATTTGCTGGCTGGCACGTTGGTGTACGTAATCCTGGAATGGCTTGACTCCTGTGTGTGGCTGCGCCTGATAGTTGTCGAGCGCTCCGCCAATGGCCTGTTCAAGGGCCAGCAGTTCCCGGCGCTGGGCGCGACTGGCGCGCAGGTACCAGTCCGGCGTATGCCTGGCCTGTTCGGAAAGCAATATGCGGGTCTGTTCGTCGGTAAAGCGGCGCAAGGCCGACTCGCAGTCCGCATGATCAATAAACTGAATGAAGTCTTTCGAAGGCTGGGGTTTGAGTGCCAGTGCCGTCAGTTGCTCTGCCAGTGCCGCACGGGCATCCACTTCCACCTGATCGAGCAGGTAGTTGATCATTGATGGCGAAGCAGTCCAGCCGACCACCTCGTGCAGCAGTTGGGTTTCAGTGTCGAAGGCTTTGAAGTGCTGCTGCCCGGGTGCATCGGTGGCAACCATGATCAGCCGCTGCGTACGCCCCTCGGCATCCTGCTTGCGAAACACCAGCAATCTGGCCATCACGTTGCGGTTGTTGAGTTTGATCTGTTGTACACGCAATGCTGGATCGGATGCGCGCGCTGCCGGGCCGGTCAGTGCCGCGACCATGGCGAAATCACCGGGCTGGATATGCCCCTGCATCTTCGCCGCCCAACCCTGCGCGGTCAGTCGGGTTCGCGCCAGTGCGCAGAGCATTTGCCGGTTGTGCTCTTGCTGGTAAGCCTTGCGTTGAAACTCGCCAAACTCCGCCCGCAGATCGAGCTCATCGATCACTCCGGCAAGGTAAGCTGGATTCAATGCCGAGCAGGCTGCATCAAGCGGTTTGCCATCAAGAGTGATAACGGTGTGATCGAGAAAGTCCGAGCCTGCACTCTCGTCGTCCGGGTGCAGGCCATAGAGTGCCAGCTCGACCAGTGAGCATGTCACGCGGTAGGTCTCGCTCGTGGATGGCAGCGTGCGACGCGTGTCGATGGTCAATGCGCGCGGGTCCAGGTCATGGCCCAGGTCATCGGCCAGCCGGGTGCGCAAACGGGCTTCGGCAAAATGTTCTGGAGAGGCCGCGCTGCCCAGTACGCTGAGCATCGCGGCATGTGCCTCATCGTAGTGTTGCAGATGCCTGGCGTAGGTCTGCAGGTCGGCCTCGCTGGTAATCTTTATCCAGTCCGGCAGGTTTCGATGATACTGACGTTGCCTGTTGGTCAGTTCGCGCAGTTCGAGCATGCAGGCGGGGCCGAGCAGACCGCGCATGTCGATGGCTGCCTGAATCAGCGCCTGACGTGTTACCCGGTCTTCACTGTCAGGTCGTTCGCACGCATGGCGAATGTCATTGCGTTGCTTGTTCAGCAGACGATCCAGGGCATGCCCGAAGGGGGGGGTGGTGACCGGCTGTAATTGCAGGTCTTCAGCCGTGAACGGCTCAAGGTACAGGTCGGCGTCCTGGCTGATCTTGAAGAGCTGGTCTTGATGACGCTTTTCCATCGTGTTCAGGAGAGCATCCTGCAACGTCGCTGTATTGAGCCAGCGCGCCAGGGTTGCGAGCATCAGCGCCTGCGTGGCAAAGCCCATGATGCCCAGCCCGGGCAACATCAGCAGCGTGCGTCCCTGTTCCTGGGATATCGCCAGCACGCCGGCCATTTCGACGTGTTCGTCATCGTGCAATTGCACATGCAGCGAGGCGTAAGTGAGCGCCGGGCTTTGCGGCTGATCGGGCGAGTCCGGCAGGCAGGCCAGGTAGCCACTCTCCAGATCACGCTCGTGAATCCTGACGCTGGCTTCATCACGCAAGGCTCGCTGCAAGGCCGGTACAAGCCGGTCGCGGCGGCTTTCAGCGTTTTTCCCAGGGTCTGTCCAGTAGTCATCGGTCTGTTGCAACAGGCTGAATATTTCCAGCTCCCGTTCAGACTCGTCGGAACCGCCAAGCGCAGTCAACAGCGCTTCGCCCGGGCCAGGCTGGGCCTTAAGCTCGATGGCCAGAAGGGTGCGCAGTTCATCGAGCCTTTTCAGTGCGGCAGAGGCGGCAGGCCAGGTATCGACAGGTGTCAGTGGTGTAGGCGTTACAGCCAAAGGGGGCAGTGTTTGTGTCATGACAGGCGTTCCATTGCGCACTTCAGGCGCTGAGGTTTGAGCGACGGCCTTCGGGCCGGCGACGATGGGCCTCAATTAATCAGAAGCAACAGGCGTCAAGTCGTAGATAGTTATTGATGCTGAGAAAGAGATGTTTCCTACGCCGTCTGGCGGGCATCCCCGATGACATTTCAGCGCGTCGAGCCAATCCTTGGTCATTACGTTATAATCCCGCCCTTTAGCTGCCCTCAGCCCGCTGTGCGGGGGCACACCTTTTCTCGGGCGCGATGCGCCTGCATGCAGACTAAAGAGGCTAGACCCTAGTGGCATTGACGATCCTTGGCCTGTCCGGCGCCCTTAGCCATGATCCTTCCGCAGCGCTTTATATCGACGGCAAGCTGATAGCAGCGGCCGAAGAAGAGCGCTTCGTTCGTGACAAACACGCGAAGAACCGCATGCCCTACGAGTCGGCGAAGTTCTGTCTGGAACAGGCAGGCATCAAGCCTTCGGACGTCGACGTGGTTGCGATTCCGTTCGCCCCGATCAGCCTGTTTGGCAAGGCGCGCTGGCATTACGCCAAGCGCTACTGGTACGCCCCTGATCGCGCCCTCGACGCGCTGCTGATGGGCAACCGCCGTTACAAGCGCTACCGCAACAAGATTGTCTGGTGCCTCGAGCAACTGGGCTTCGATCCGAAAAAGATCAAGATCGAGCCGGTCGAGCACCATCTGGCTCACGCCTCCAGCGCCTACCACTGTTCCGGTTTCACCGAGAAAACCGCGATCATGGGCATCGACGGCAAAGGTGAGTACGCCACGACCTTCTTCGGCTATGGCGAAAACGGCAAGATCCACAAGATCAAGGAATTCTTCGATCCGGACTCGCTGGGCGGCCTGTATGGCGCTATCACCGAATTCCTCGGTTTCGAGATGCTCGACGGCGAATTCAAGGTGATGGGCATGGCACCGTACGGCGATGCCAGCAAGTATGATTTTTCGCGTCTGGCCACGTTCGAGAACGGCGAGCTGATCATCAATACCGAGCTGGCCAACGTCATTGGCCTGCGTCGCTACAAAGAGAACGGCAAGGGCTTCTACTTCTCGCCGAAGCTGATCGAGTGGCTCGGCCCGAAACGCGTTGGCGACGTAGCCGACGAGCCCTACATTCACTATGCCGCGAGCATGCAGGCACTGTTCGAAAAGCTCGCGTTGCAGATGATGGATCACTACCTGGGTGACATCCTCAAGGAGACCGGCAAGATCGCTTTCGCCGGTGGCTGTGCGCTGAACGTCAAACTCAACCAGCGGATCATTGCCCGTCCTGAAGTCAAGGAACTGTTCGTGCAGCCTGCGTCCGGCGATGCCGGTACGGCGGTCGGTGCCGCGGCTTATGTGTCCCACGCTCGCGGTGTGCCGGTCGAGAAGATGGAACACGTCTACCTTGGCCCGGCGTACAGCAACGAAGACGTGATCGCGGCCTGTGCCCGTCACCCGAGCAAGCCGGTCTGGCGTCAGATCGACAATACGCCACAGCGGATTGCCGAAATCATGGTCAAGGGCAACCCGGTTGCCTGGTTCCAGGGACGCATGGAGTTCGGTCCGCGTGCGCTGGGTGGTCGCTCGATCATCGGTTGCCCGAGCGTTACCGGGGTAGCCGACCGTATCAACCATCAGATCAAGTTCCGCGAGCGCTGGAGGCCTTTCTGCCCGTCGATGCTCGACACCGTCGCGCCGCAGATGATCAAGATCGATCACCCGGCACCGTTCATGACCTTCACCTTCGAAGTGGCCGAAGAGTGGAAAACCCGTGTTCCGGAAGTTGTCCATGAAGACGGCACTTCCCGTGCCCAGGTGCTCAAGCGCGAATACAACCCGCGCTACTACGACATGATGAAGGCGCTGGAAGAACTGACCGGCAATGGCGTTTCCCTGAACACCTCGCTCAACCGCCGTGGCGAACCGATGATCTGCTCGCCGACCGATGCGCTGAACATGTTCTTCGGCTCGGACCTCGAGTACCTGATCATGGAAGACATCCTGGTGGTCAAAGAGGGTGTCGAGGCTTATGACACGCTCGGCTGAACGTCACGTGCTGCAGTTCTGTCACGGCTATGACGGGCCGTTTCTGGACTGCGCACGGCAATACGCCAGCCTGTTTGCCGGCAAGGGCTATCGGGTGACGACGGTGTTTCTGACCGGCGCCGCCGACCCCGATGTGGTCGCCGACTGCGGCTCGGACGAAGTACTGTTCATGGAATACAGCTCCAGTGCCATTCGCGGCCTGAAGCTGGGTGCCATCCGTGACCTGCGCAAAATTGCCGCAACGCGCTCTTTCAGCTTCTGCATCGCGCATCGCTTCAAACCGGTGTATATCGCTCTGTTGGCGACGAAGCTGCAGGTGATCGGTGTGCATCATGCGTTCGGCGATTATCACCGGCGCAGTCGCAAGCTGTTCGCCAACCTGTTTCGCAAGCGCCTGAGCCTGCTCGGCGTTTCCGACGCGGTGCGTGACGACATGCGCAACAGCCTGCCCAAGTGGCCGGCCGAGCGCATTCAGACTTTGTACAACCGCATTGATGTCGAACAACTGCAGGGCAGTCAGTTTTCCGCTGAAGATGCCCGCGCAGAGCTGGGCCTGTCTGCCTCAGCGTGGATCGTCGCCAACGTCGGTCGCCTGCATCCGGACAAGGATCAGGCCACGCTGTTGCGCGGCTTTGCCGAGGCTCTGCCCAATCTTCCCGAGAACAGCCAGTTGGTGATTCTCGGCAAGGGCCGCCTGGAAGAAAACCTCAAGGCGCTTGCGCTGGAGCTGGGCATTGGTCCGCACGTGCTGTTTCTTGGGCAGGTGCCTGACGCACGCCGCTACTTCAAGGCGTTCGATGTATTCGCCCTGAGCTCTGACCACGAGCCGTTCGGCATGGTCCTGCTGGAGGCGATGGTGGCTGGTGTGCCATTGGTTGCAACGTCCTGCGGCGGCGCGAAGGAAGTGGTCGAAGACGTGGGTCTGCTGTTCCCGCTGGGGGATGTTCACAGCCTTGCGCACGGCCTGGTACACATGGCCGGTCTTGACGCCGAGCAGCGTCAGGACTGCGCCGAACGCATGCTGCTGCGTTTGCGCGAACGCTTTTCCGATCATGCTGTGCGCGATGTCTTCTGGCGGCTGCCGCAAGTCTCCAGCCTGACGGCGGGGGCCTGATGCTCAATCGATTCAAAGGCTGGCGCGAGCGTGGCTGGGTGCAGATCGACGCGGCTGCTTACGAGCAGGCATGGCAACGGTTGGGTGGCAGCGTAGCCACTCATCCGCTGGTCGTTGCGCGCCTGTCGGCGTTTTCCGGTATCGCTGTGCGTTATCTGGCCTGGGAGCAGGGCGGCGAAGTAAAGGCAGCGATTGCCACTTGGGGGCGTTCGCTGGCGCTGTCCAAGGACGAACTCAAGCGTCACGGCAAGAAAGGCCTGTTCGACCTGGGCAACGCCGAACTGATTTTACCGGTGGCCGATGATATTCAGGTGCCGGTCCGCCATCGTGCCCGCTATGTGTCTGCGCTCAACGAGGGCCGCATCAGCACCTTCAGGCCGCAAACCGAATCGCTGGCGATGGCGCGTACGCCTGAAGAACTGTCCAAGAAATTTCGTTACAACCAGCGTCGTGAACTTCGCTTGCTGGAGGAAGCTGGCGGTACGGTAAGACCTGTCAGCGAGTTCAGCAGCGCCGAGCTGGCGAGCATGTATTGCGATCTGTTTCAGCGTCGCTGGGGCTTCGAGGCCACCGGTGCCCGGCACAAGGCCGAAGTCATCGAGTTGCTGCGTGATCTGTTGATCGGTTCGGTGGTTTTCCTCAACGATGCGCCAATTGCCATTCAACTGGTGTATCGCGTCGAAGCGCCGCAGTGGGTCAGCATCGAATACGTCAACGGTGGTGTTGACCCCGAAACCCGTGATTTCAGCCCCGGTAGTGTGCTGAGCTTTGTCAACACCCAGTCTGCCTGGGAGGACGCCCGAGCCTTGGGCAAATCACTGCGTTTTTCCTTTGGTCGTGCCGACCGCGAGTACAAGGACCGATGGTGCAACCCCGTTCCGGTGTTCCAGATTTGAGTCGCAAGCAACAGTTGCTCAAGCGCCATCGCCGTAACAAGCGGCTGGCGTTGCTGGGTGGTCTGTTCCTGTTGATCGCGGTCGGCGTGCTGGTGGCCTGGTGGCTGGCGCCGCTGCTGGCCGTGTGTGCCTGGGTCGCTCATGAGGCCTGGTTTGCCGATCATCTGTTCTATTCGCCGTCTGACGACTATCAGTACAACTTTGCAGCCGACAGCGAAGTGCCGGGCGTCCGCCTCGACGGAGGCACGTTGCTGATCGACCCCGCCGTGCAACTGACCGGCGACGAAACATTGATACTGGCACTGACCGTAAAAAGTACCTGGCTGGGACGTTTTCTCGACCCGGTCGTGGAACTGCAGGGGCAAGCCTTGAGTGACCGGCAGGCCTTCGAGCGTGGCGTCTGCGGCGTGCGTTATCTGAACCTGACCGGGCTTGGCGAGCCGCTGGCCGCGGGTGCCCTGCAACTGCGCGGGCGTTTCTGTCGTCTTGCCGGTACACCGCGCCTCTGGCTGTTTCGTCAGCCGGATGCGCGAAAGCAGCGGGTCATGGTCATCGCACCGCATGCCGACGATGCCGAACTCGCCGCGTTCGGGCTTTACAGCCAGGCCGAGGAAGCCTGGATTGTGACGCTGACTGCTGGCGAGATCGAGGCCGAACATTATCGCCAGATGGGCATGCAGCGCGCCGAAGCTGCGCGCATGAAAGGCCGCTTGCGCGCCTGGGACAGCATCGCCGTCGCCCGTTGGGGTGGTGTGCCTGAGTCGCACTGTGTGCAGTTGGGTTATTTCTGCCTGCAGTTACCCGCCATGCAGGCCGCGCCGGATACGCCGGTCGCCTCGCGTGAGGCGGACCTGACCGATACGCGGTTGTTTCGCCAGTTCAATACGCTTCCATTGCCCGGCGATGACGGCCAGCCGACCTGGAATAATCTGCTCGCCGACCTGCGCGCACTGGTCCTCAAGGCCAGGCCGCAGGTTATTGTCATGCCGCACCCGGCCATCGATCCGCATCCTGACCATATCTGTGCCCAGGCAGCCGTGCGTGAAGCGTTGGCCGGTCTTGAATGGCAGCCGGACGTGGTGCTCGGTTACGCCAACCACTTGCACGACAACGACCGCTGGCCAATGGGCGATGCCTACAGTGGCATCAGCCTGCCGCCGGTATTCGATGCCAGTCTGCCGCTGGTGCCGTACAGCCTGCACTTATCGGTTGCGGCCCAACGCGACAAGGCGATGGCGCTGGGTATGATGCATGACCTGTTGCCGCCGATGCCTTTCAAACGCCGTGTACGCCGTGCGTTGCAGCGCGTTCTGGCCGGTCGCCACTGGCCGGCCGAAGGCGAAAACGAATTCTTCCGCAAAGCTGTGCGACGACACGAGTTGTTCTGGCGCAGCCGTGACATCTGATTCAGCAGGCGCAGTACTGCAAGGAAATCCATGAAAGTTCTACTTCTGGTCCAGAAAGAGCAGCGTGCGATTCTGGACCGTCTCTATGACGGCATCGCGGCACACTGCGAATGCGACGTGCGCTGGCTGAGTTCCGGGGAGCAGCGCAACCTGCGTGGCTATTTCCGCCGCGAGGTGGACGTCAGCCGTTATGACCGGATCGTGTTTTTCCTGCGCTTCAAGCAGGAAGTGCGTCAGGTCGGGTTCATCCGCACGATCCCCAATCTGGTCATCCTCGAACACGATGCCTACCAGAACTACATTCCTTGCAAATACACCGGCAAGTTCAGTGCGCACTATCGCAAGCTGCCTTGGGCGCGGGTGATCTGCTCGGGGTTCATGGTCAGCGAGCGTCTGCGCCAGGAAGGCTTCGACGCGGTTTTCGTGCCCAAGGGCTATGACCAGAGCCTGTTGCAATTGCAGGCGCGTGAACGTGACATCGAACTGGCCTTCGTTGGCAGCACCAACAGTGTGGCCTACAGCGGCCGCAAGGCGCTGCTGGATGAGTTGGGGCAGGTCGAGAATCTGCTCGTCACGCGTACCAAGTCCGGGGAAGAGTATTGCGACACCCTGAACCGCATCCGCTTTTTCGTCAGTGCCGATGTCGGCATGGGCGAGTACATGATCAAGAATTTCGAGGCCATGGCCTGCGGTTGCGTGCTGCTGGCCTTCGACCAGGGCGCTGAAGAAAACCGCGCGCTGGGCTTTGTCGACATGCACAACATCGTGCTCTATCGCGACATTCCCCAGCTTCGTGAAAAGCTGGCGAAGTTGCGCGAAAACACCGCTCTGGCCAGCGAAATATCCTGTAATGGGCAGACTTTGGTCGAAGAACGCTTTACATTCCATGCCCTTGGAAAAGCCATCGTGGACGCAATGCATTCGCCGTTGCGCAGTATGCCGGCGATGAGCTGGCTCGATCGCCTTCGGTCACGCTTGGGATGGTAAGGAATTATGAATATTCAATGATTGGGAACGAATGATGGTATTCAGCGAAAACAGCGACATTACGCTGGTCGTCACCAGTTGTGGTCGATTCGACTTGTTGAAGAGCACCCTGGAAACGTTCGACCGTTTCAATACCGCGCCCATACGCCATGTGCTGATTACCGAAGATTCGGGTGATGCTCAGGTTCAGGCCTGCATTCCCGAACACTGGCGCCCGCATACACGTTTCATTATCAACAACCCCAAGCTGGGGCAGATGCGCTCTGTTGATGCGGCCTATTCGTTGGTCGAGACATCCTGGGTTTTCCATTGCGAGGATGACTGGGATTTCTACCGCCCGCACTTCATTGAAGAATCAATGACGCTGCTCAAGCACGATCCTCAGGCATTGCAAGTCTGGTTGCGCAGCTACAATCATGATCTGCGTATTCACAGCCCCTATGTCTATTTGGACGAGCGTGAAGTGGTCGAAGGTATCCCGTTTTACAAACTGGGTTCGCACAAGCCGGAGTGGCAGGGGTTTTCCTTCAATCCCGGGCTGCGCCGTCTGGCTGATTACCAGCAGCATGCGCCGTATGCCGGGCATGGTGGCGAGAAGAAACTTTCACAATTATTTGCCGCGCAAAACCGTTACGCTCTGATCCTGGAAAATGATGCCGTATTGCACACCGGGTTCGGTGAGCATGTGGTGGTGCCGCAGGAGCGGCTCGACAAACAGCGTCGCAAGCGTCGTGATCGCGTCAAGCTGATCATCGCTGTGCTCGCTGGTCTGGTAACAGGTTGGTTGCTCAATAATGTCAGTTGACCGAATCAAAATCCCCAGTAGCAAAGTACAGACGTATTTCACCGTAGCGATTGTTGTCTTTCTGCTGAGCTTTATTCTTAACCCGTCAGCCAAGATCACCAACAATCTGTTTTACGCACTCACCGCCTTGCCGGGCTTGTTCTTCTTGATCAAGTACCGCGGCGCCGGGGTGTTTGCAGAACCGCTGGGCATAGCCTGGGCTGTATTCATGGCGTGCTTTCTGGTGCCGGCGCTGCAAGCGCAGGAGTTCCAGTATTACAAGCACATTGTCTACGTCAGCCTGTTTGTCTTTGTCGTGGCCGGGATTACGGAAAACGGTTTCTTCCGGCGCGGTTTGTTCGTGCGAGGCATGTTCTGGGCCATCTGCCTGTACATCCTGCTCGGCAGCATTTATAGCTGGGTGACCGGAAAATTCGAGTTCGGTCAGCGTGTGGCCATTCTTCCGGCACGTATGGAGAATGTGATTTACACCAGCGCCTGGCTGGTTTGCAGCCTCGCCCTGGCACTGCCGCTATGGGCCAGAGAACGGCGCTGGATTGAAGCGGTGTGTGCTGTTCTTGTTACTCTGGTGTTAACGGCCTTTGTCGTCCAGACCCGCACCGCGCTGGTGGGTTGCGCGGTTCTGTTCGCCGTCTGCAGCGCCTATGCGCTGTACCGTTTTCCATTGCGCACGATAGTCGCCTTGTTGGCGCTGGGCGTCGTTGCGGCGGCAGCCTTCTGGTTCGTCAAGGATGAACAGTGGGTCGCCCTGCTGATGGTCAGAGGGGATTCCTACCGCATCGAGCTGTTTGAAATCATGACCGGTGAATGGCGTCGCTGCGGCTGGGTGCTCGGCTGTGGTGTCGATTTCTACACGACCCAGACCCTGACGGGCGGCATACCGATCCAGCACCCGCACAATATTTTCGTGTCGCTGGGCCTGTACACCGGTGCCGCTTCGCTGGTGATGTTTCTGGTTGTGATGGCGATGACGCTGTGGAACGCCTTGCGCAACGGCGATGCCTGGGGTCTCTACCTGCTGTGCGCGCTGGTCATGCTTAACTTCGACGGCGGCCAACTGGTCGGTAACCCGGATGAGCTCTGGGTGCTGGTGTTGTTACCGGCAACGATGGTGCTGGGCCGTATTGTGCAGGCGCATCGGCTCCGGCAGCTGCAGTAAGATAAAAAATGGCCGCTTCGAAAGCGGCCATTTTTTGTGAAAGCGTTACTGAATAGCCTGAACCAGTTCGCTGGTGTCGCACAGGCTCTGAGCGCTCATGTAGCCATCCAGAAACGCCGGGTTGCCGTTGTCCAGCAGCCATTGGCGATCTTCCTGATAGCGCAACATGTGCTTGAAGTTGCGCAGACGCAGGCTTTTACGCAATGCGCGGCGGTAGGTTTTCATGTCGGCAATGTCGATCAGGCCGAGGGTGCCTTCCGGTGTGAGGATAACGTTGCCCAGATGGGCCGAGCGAAAGTAGATGCCCTTTTCATGCAGGTGGGCAATGAAGCTTCCCAGTTGCCTGCGCAGCTTGTCGTCGGCCACCGCACTGCCCAATAGCTGGCGCAGGGTGAAGCCTGCCAGCGGATCATAATGCACTGCATCGCGCTCGATTTCGGCGATGCGGCTTACCGAGCGTATGCGCGGGCAGGGAATGCCGCGTTTGATCAGCGTTTCACAGTTGTCTGCGAAGCGTTGGGCATAGGGATACCAGGCTGCCGAGCTGACAAGGCGTTTGCGTCGAAACAATTTCAACATGGAGCCGTCACGCAGACGTAGTACTTTGTCGCCCGTGCCATCGGCTTCAAGCACTTCGGCACCTTGAACCAGATCAAGGTAATGGGCGTGGTCAAACGCTTGCATCGATACTCCGGTTTTTACGCCCCAAGGGCTACTGGTCGTCATACAGAAGCCTGCTTTGCCGGTTTCAAGCAGCAATCAGAAACCTCAGGGAATGGACGAGCCGCCTATGTTACCGCAGCAGGCAGCCTCGAAAACCGCTGTGATACAATTCGGTCTCTTTTTAATACGACGGATTCTCATGACAACCTCCGAATCGTCCTCGACTTCCAGCGTGAAAATCTATTTCCGTCTGTTGTCTTATGTGCGTCCGTATGTGGGCATCTTCCTGCTCAGCATCATTGGTTTCGTGATCTTCGCCTCGACCCAGCCGATGCTTGCCGGCATCCTCAAATACTTCGTCGATGGCCTGACCAACCCTGAAGCCGTGCTGTTCCCCAATGTGCCTTATCTGCGCGAGCTGCAACTGTTGCAGGCAGTGCCGTTGCTGATCGTTCTGATCGCCGCATGGCAGGGGCTTGGCTCTTTCCTGGGTAACTACTTTCTGGCCAAGGTGTCTCTCGGCCTGGTCCATGACCTGCGGGTGGAGCTGTTCAACAAGCTGCTGGTACTGCCCAATCGTTACTTCGATACGACCAACTCCGGCCACTTGATTTCGCGTATCACGTTCAACGTCACGATGGTCACCGGTGCCGCCACCGATGCCATCAAAGTGGTGATTCGTGAAGGTCTGACTGTGGTGTTCCTGTTCATCTATCTGTTGATGATGAACTGGAAGCTGACCCTGGTCATGCTCGCCATCCTGCCGCTGATTGCCGTCATGGTAGGCAGTGCGAGCAAGAAATTCCGCAAGCAGAGCAAGAAGATTCAGGTAGCGATGGGCGACGTAACGCACGTTGCCTCGGAAACTATTCAGGGCTATCGCGTGGTACGCAGCTTCGGTGGCGAGTCCTACGAACAGAACCGCTTCGCTCAGGCCAGTGACAGCAACACACGCAAACAACTGCGCATGACCAAAACCGGTGCCATCTACACGCCGATGCTGCAACTGGTGATCTACAGCGCCATGGCGGTGCTGATGTTTCTGGTGCTGTTCCTGCGAGGCGATGCCACCGCGGGCGATCTGGTTGCCTACATCACTGCGGCCGGTCTGCTGCCCAAGCCGATTCGCCAGTTGTCGGAAGTCAGTTCGACGATCCAGAAAGGCGTCGCCGGTGCCGAGAGCATCTTCGAACAACTGGACGTGGAAGAAGAAGTCGATACCGGCACCATCGAGCGTGATCGCGTGACCGGCCACCTTGAGGTGAAGAACCTCAGCTTCTTCTACCCGCAGACCGAGCGTCAGGTGTTGAACGACATCAGTTTCTCCGCAGCGCCTGGGCAGATGATCGCGCTGGTAGGCCGGTCCGGCAGCGGTAAATCGACCCTGGCCAACCTGATACCGCGTTTTTACGGGCACGAGATGGGCAACATCCTGCTCGATGGCGTCGAAATCAACGACTACCGTTTGCGCAACCTGCGCAAGCACATCGCCCAGGTCAACCAGAACGTCACGCTGTTCAACGACACGATCGCCAACAACATTGCCTATGGTGATCTGGCAGGTGCCCCGCGTGCCGACATCGAAGCGGCCGCCGCCGATGCCTACGCCAAAGAGTTCATCGACCAGTTGCCGCAGGGGTTCGATACTCAGGTGGGCGAAAACGGCGTGCTGCTGTCCGGTGGTCAACGGCAGCGTCTGGCCATTGCTCGCGCACTGCTTAAAAACGCACCGCTGCTTATCCTCGACGAAGCCACGTCGGCGCTGGACACCGAGTCCGAACGCCACATCCAGGCGGCGCTGGATCACGTCATGAAGGGCCGTACCACGCTGGTTATCGCTCACCGCCTTTCGACCATCGAAAAGGCTGACATGATTCTGGTCATGGACGCCGGGCACATCGTCGAGCGCGGCACGCATGCCGAGCTGTTGGCACAGAACGGCTATTACGCCCGTCTGCATGCCATGGGGCTGGACGAGCCGTCACCTGTCGGCGCAGTCTGACCTCACTCTCACCGGGCGGGCCCCTGTGGCCTGCCTGCCTTCGGGCGGTGTGATTCAACAGCCTGTCGGTTATAAACCCCTGTGCTAAGATTCCGCCCCTGTCCATTTTTCAAGTACGGGTTGTTCCATGAAGCTATACATGCCGCGCTTTGATCAGGCCCCTGTCCTGGTGGTTGGCGATGTCATGCTCGACAGATACTGGCATGGTGGTACCTCGCGTATTTCCCCTGAGGCGCCGGTGCCTGTGGTCAAGGTCGATCAGATCGAAGACCGTCCGGGCGGCGCTGCCAACGTGGCCTTGAACATCGCTGCGCTGGGTGCACCGGCTTCGCTGGTCGGTGTGACGGGTGACGACGAGGCCGCAGAAAGTCTGACCAACAGCCTGAAAGCAGCGGGTGTGCTGGCGCGTTTTCAGCGCATTGCCGATCAGCCGACCATCGTCAAGTTGCGCGTCATGAGTCGCCATCAGCAGTTACTGCGTATCGACTTCGAAGAACCGTTCAACACTGACCCGCTGGCACTGAGTGCAGAGGTCTACAGCCTGCTCGATGGCATCAAGGTGCTGGTCCTGTCCGATTACGGCAAGGGTGCACTGAAAAACCATCAGGCGCTGATTCAGGCCGCCCGCAAGCGCGGTATAGCGGTGTTGGCTGATCCCAAGGGCAAGGATTTCACGATCTATCGCGGTGCCAGCCTGATTACGCCGAACCTCAGTGAATTCGAAGCCATCGTCGGGCATTGTGAAGACGAGGCACAGCTGGTCACCAAAGGTGCGCAGTTGATGCAGGAGCTTGACCTGGGCGCTCTGCTGGTGACCCGCGGTGAACACGGCATGACCCTGCTGCGTCCTGATCAGCAGGCGCTGCACCTGCCGGCCCGTGCTCGCGAAGTGTTCGATGTGACCGGCGCCGGTGACACGGTAATTTCCACTCTCGCGGCAGCGATTGCTGCGGGCGAGGAACTGCCGCATGCGGTGGCGCTGGCTAATCTGGCAGCAGGCATTGTGGTCGGCAAGCTGGGTACTGCAGCCATCAGCGCCCCGGAACTGCGCCGCGCCATTCAGCGCGAAGAAGGTTCCGAACGCGGCGTGCTGGGGCTGGAGCAACTGTTGCTGGCGGTCGATGATGCGCGCGCGCACAAGGAAAAAATCGTCTTCACCAATGGCTGCTTCGACATTCTTCACGCCGGTCATGTGACCTACCTGGAGCAGGCGCGGGCGCTGGGTGATCGTCTGATCGTGGCCGTCAACGATGACGCGTCTGTCAGCCGTCTGAAAGGGCCGGGCCGTCCGATCAACAGCGTCGACCGGCGTATGGCCGTGCTGGCAGGCTTGGGTGCAGTGGACTGGGTGATCAGCTTCCCCGAAGGCACTCCTGAAAATCTGCTGAGTCACGTCAAGCCGGACGTGCTGGTCAAAGGCGGTGATTACGGCGTCGATCAGGTGGTCGGTGCCGATATCGTCCAGGCGTACGGTGGCGATGTGCGTGTGTTGGGGCTGGTGGAAAACAGCTCGACTACGGCAATTGTCGAGAAGATTCGCGGGCAGGCGTAGTTTTCAGCCGCAGGCTACAAGCCAAGGCAAATCAAAAGGCTTGAGGCTCACAGCTTGCCGCTCATGGCGTGCAGCAGCTCCCGAGCTTTTCCGGTCAGGCGTTTCAGTCCTGACTTCTTCGCCGGTGGGGCCATGCCCTGCTGGCGTAGCCAGTCCTTCCAGCGAATTCGTTCCTCACGCACGATCCAGCCATCCTGCGCGGCAAAACTTTCGGCCAGGTACAGCCCTCGGGTGCCAGCCGGGATCAGTTTGTCGCGCTTGAGCGTGTACAGCTCGGGCAGCGGCACTCCATTTTCCAGCGGCATCAGGTACAGGTCGGGTTTGCTGCGGTTAAGGCGGGCGACCAGTTGATCGTTTTCCAACACTTCATCGACATGGAAAAGGCTGACCGGGCGCGCTTCCTTGGGGATTTCCAGACGCATGTCGTAAATCAGCTGCAAGGACGCGGTGGGTAAATGCACATAAGCCCGTGGGCGCTCCAGCAGTGTCAGGCTGCCGCTTCGCACCGGCCGCGCTGCGCCGGAGAGCGGGCTCAGACGAAAGGGCATGGCCTCGCGATAATGCAGTGCAGCGGCATATGGCGCAGGCAGCCAGGTCTCTTTGAACAGTCCACTCAGCCAGCCCTGAGGCGTTTCGATCATGCACTCTTCGGCCACTTCCTGAATGGCGGTATGCAGTGGCAGGGTCAGTTCGTGGGCCGGCACATAACCCGAGATCAGCTTGAGTACGACGTCGCCACGGTCCTGGCGACGCTGGCGAACCAGCACCCAGTAATCGCGATTCTGCCAGCTCACGGTCAGGCGAACGGACACCCCCAGATTGGCAAGCTCGGTGGAGAAACGTTCGGTGTCCGGCACGTCGATCTTGCGCCGCCGCTGCAAGGTTTGCGCGAAGTTCATCGGCATGCCGATGCTCTGGTAGCTCAGGCCTTCCGGCGTGGCCTCGACAAACAGCGGCAGGGTCTTGAAGTTGCTGGGGTTCTTGCGGATCAGTGTTCGCGGCATAACGGCTCCTTCTTGCGTTGGGGTCGGCCGCCTCAATCAGGCTTGACGGCAAATCACGGCAGCGGCAGTTGCAACGTTGTGCGCCAGGTGCAACGGATTGATGGTGCCGACAATAGCACTGGCAACCGCCGGATGTTCAAACAGTAGCTGGAAACTGGCCTGCACCGGGTCCATGCCCGGCGTCAGACAGACATGACCACTGGCCAGTGCTTTCTTCACCAGGATGCCTTTGCCATGGGCGGCAGCGTAATCCAGCACCGGTTTCTCGCCTTGCTCGTTGAGGTTGTAGGTGACCATCGCACAATCACCTTCGCGCAATGCCAGCAAACCGCCTTCGACTGTCTTGCCGGAAAAGCCGAAGCCGCGAATCTTGCCTTCGCGCTTGAGGTCGGCGAGCGTCTGATACACCTCGGCCTCGTTAAGAATCGCCAGATCATTGCCGTCCGAATGCACCAGCACCAGATCGAGAAAATCGGTTTCAAGACGTTTCAGGCTGCGCTCGACCGATTTGCGGGTGTGTTCAGCGCTGAAGTCATGGCTCGACTGGCCGTTATCGAATTCTTCGCCGACCTTGCTGACAATCACCCAGTCCTGGCGCTGACCGCGCAGCAACGGCCCGAGCCGTTCTTCGCTGGTGCCATAGGCGGGGGCAGTGTCGATCAGGTTGATGCCCATGTCGCGGGCCATGCGCAGCAGCATCTGCGCCTGCTGGTCATCGGGAATCTTGAAGCCGCTGGGGTATTTGACGCCCTGGTCGCGGCCCAGTTTGACGGTGCCCAGGCCAAGGGGCGATACGCTCAGGCCGCTATTGCCGAGCGGGCGATGCAGGTCGTGCAGGGTTTTCAGGCTCATGGCAGCAGCTCATCCCAGACAGGTATGGCCATCGGCGGCCGTGGCACATCAACCAGCGGTGACTGCGGTGTTGGGTGAATGCCATCTCTCGAAAGCTGCGACAGAACCCGGTCAGCGAAGTCCGGAGCCAGTGCCAGTTTGGTCGGCCAGCCAACCATCAGGCGACGCTGGCTGTCGAGAAAGGCGTTGTCTGGCCGCACCAGCCCCGACTGGGCAGGCTCGGCACGGTCCACGCGCAGGGTCGCCCATTGCGCCTGACTCAGGTCGACCCACGGCAGCAGGGCTTCAAGCTCCTTGCGGGCGACGGCGATCTGCGCGTCCGGCTCGCGTGCCACTCCCTCGGCCTCAGCCAGATCGCCGCCCAGATACCACACACACTGGCCGTCAGCCGCAGGGTGGGTGGTGACCGTGATGCGCGGCTTGGGCCCGCCGCCCAGGCAGTGAGCGAACAGCGGCTTCAGGGTCGGCCCCTTGACCAGCACCATGTGCAACGGGCGGCGCTGCATCTGCGGTTGCGATACGCCAAGCGCGTTCAGCAGGTCGGCATTGCCGCCGCCAGCACTGAGTACGATGCGCTGGGCATGAATATCGCGCCCATCGACGCGCAGCCCGATCAGCTCATCGCCCTCGTACAGCGGCTCAACATTCTGACCGGCCAGCAGGCTGTCACCGGCCAGCTCGGCGAGTCGCTCGATCAGGCTCGGCACATCGACCACCAGTTCCGCGAGACGATAGACCTTGCCCTTGAATTTGGGGTTTTGCAGTGCGGGCGGTAATTGCTCGCCCTTGACCTGATCCACACGGCCGCGCACCGCCTTGCTGGCGAAGAAGCTGGTGAGATTGCCGGCGATGGTGCCTGGCGACCACAAGTAGTGGGCCTCGGATAGCAGGCGTACACCGGACAGGTCCAGCTCGCCTTTGCCATCGAGAGCTTCACGCCAGCGGCGCGGCATATCGGCGATGGCCTCGGAGGCACCGGAAAGCGCGCCGTGCAGCGCGTACTTGGCACCGCCGTGGATGATCCCCTGAGACTTGAGGCTTTGCCCGCCACCCAGGCTGGCGCTTTCTACCAGCACTGTCGAGAACCCTTGACGACGCAACCGGGCGTTGAGCCATAGACCGGCTACGCCAGCCCCGACAATCAGCACGTCAGTGGAAATAACCGATGGCATGAGCACCTCAGTGAGCAAAAAGTACGAGCATTATAAAGGATCGGCTTTTCAATGCCCGGCGGTTTTCGAGAACAGCTGGATGACGGCTACGCCAGCCACAATCATGCCCATGCCCAACAACGCGGGCAGGTCGAGTTTCTGGCCGTAGATGAAGAACGCCGCAATGCTCACCATGACAATGCCCATGCCCGACCAGATGGCGTAGGTGATGCCGACCGGGATCGTGCGCATCACCAGAATCAGCATCCAGAATGCAATCGCATAACCAGTGATCAGCAGCAACAGCGGCAGGGGAGTGCTGAACCCTTTCACGGCTTTCATGGAAGTAGTGGCGATGACTTCTGCGCAGACGGCGATAGCCAGCAGATAATAAGCGTTCATGGTGCATTCCTTTTCGTCAGGCTGCGCATTCTAGCGACTTGTGATGGCGGGCTGATAAACTCCGCGCCCATGAATAGAACCCTTTATACCCTACTGTTTCATCTCGGCCTGCCACTGGTTGCCCTGCGCCTGTGGTTACGTGCGCGCAAGGCTCCGTCGTATCGCCAGCGCATCGGCGAGCGGTTCGCCAGCGGCCTGCCTGCCATGCAGCGCGGTGGTATCTGGGTGCATGCGGTGTCAGTGGGCGAAAGCATCGCGGCCGCGCCGATGATTCGCGCGCTGCTGCTGCAATACCCCCAACTGCCGATCACTGTGACTTGCATGACGCCCACAGGTTCGGAACGAATCAAGGCGCTGTTCGCCAGCGAACCGCGCATTCAGCATTGCTACCTGCCGTATGACTTGCCTTGGGCGGCAGGGCGTTTTCTCGATCATGTGCAGCCCCGGCTGGGCATCATCATGGAAACCGAGCTGTGGCCCAACCACATCCACCAATGCGCCCTGCGCGGGATCCCCGTGGTGCTCGCCAATGCGCGGCTTTCGGAGCGCTCGGCAAGGGGCTATGCACGCTTTGCCAAGCTTGCCCGGCCGATGCTGGCGCAAATGGCCTGGTTCGCGGTGCAGACAGAAGTCGAGGCGCAGCGCTTTCGTGATCTGGGCGCGCGTCCCGAGTGCGTTGCGGTGACCGGCTCGATCAAGTTCGACCTGAGTATTGACCCGCAATTGCTGGAACGTGCCGCGCACTTGCGTGAGCAATGGCAGGCGACGCAGCGTCCGGTATGGATCGCCGCCAGCACCCATGCAGGCGAGGATGAAAGCGTTCTTTCAGCTCATCGCACGTTATTGACGAGCCATCCTGATGCGCTGCTGATCCTGGTGCCGCGTCATCCCGAGCGTTTCGACAGCGTGCATGCGCTGTGTCAGCAGCAGGGTTTTGCGACGGTTCGGCGCTCATCCGCGCAGGCTGTCACGCCGGACGTCTCAGTGCTGATGGGCGATACCATGGGCGAATTGCTGTTTCTCTATGCGCTGGCGGATATCGCTTTTGTGGGCGGCAGCCTGGTGCCTAATGGCGGCCACAACCTGTTGGAGCCTGCGGCGCTGGCCAAACCGGTACTCAGCGGCCCGCACCTGTTCAACTTCCTCGAGATTGCCGCCATGCTGCGCACTGCCGGTGCGTTGCAAGAGGTCAGCGATGCGACCACGCTGGCCGCCGCCGTGCAGGGGCTTTTCGACCAGCCACAGCAGGCTCGCGGCATGGCCGATGCAGGGCTGGCTGTGATGAAGGCCAATCAGGGCGCGCTGCAACGCCTGCTCGACGGGATCGGGCGGTTGATGGGCAGGCGCTGAGTCGGAGGACGCGGAGCGTCCAGAACTGCATGCCGACGCAGAGCGTCGGCACGATAGTTGAGCTCGTCCAGACGCCTATCGTTCCTCACGCTCCAGCGTGGGAATGCCTTGGGTGACGCTCCGCGTCACAAATCTGCGTCGCGCTGCATGACTTGAAGTCGGGCGCAGAGCATCCAGATCGGTCAGCAATCTCAGCGCTTTGCAGGTCGCTCGAAGTTCTTCTGCGCGGCGGTTGCCAGGTCGGGCGGAAGGAAGTCCTTGTCCGGGTTGTAATCAGCCTTCAGGTAGCGTGAAAGATCCTGCAGATCGCCCGGGTTCAGGGTGCCTGCCGCCTGCTTGAGGCGCAGGTTGTCGAGGATGTAGTCATAGCGCGTGTTGTTGTAGTCACGCACCGAGGCATACAACTGGCGCTGCGCATCCAGCACGTCGACAATGTTGCGGGTGCCCACCTGATAACCGATTTCAGTGGCTTCCAGCGCGCTCTGGTTGGAGATGATCGACTGTTTGCGGGCCTGCACCTGCTCGACATCGGTATTCACCGCACGGTGGAGGTTGCGCGTATTTTCCACCACCTGACGACGCAGGCTTTCACGGCGTTGCTCGCTCTGGCTCAGGCGCGCATAGGCTTCGCGTACCTGTGAACTGGTCAGGCCACCGCTGTAGATCGGGATATTCAACTGCACACCAATACTGCGCTGCTCGACGTCGCCGCCATAATTGCGCCCGGTGTAGTTAGGGTTGCTGAAACCCAGTGCGTCGTTGTCGCCACGCTGATAAGTCGCCACGGCATCAAGTGTCGGGGCATGCCCGGCCTTGCGCTGGCGCAGGGTTTCCTCGGCAGCGTTGACCGCGTAGTTACTGGCCAGCAGGTTGAGGTTCTGTTGTGCTGCGGTATCGACCCAGGCCTTGGCATCGTTTGGCGTTGGCGCCAGCACCGGCAAGGTATGCACGATGCCTTCGATGGAGTTGTATTCACGATTGGTCAGCGTCACCAGGGCCTGAAACGCATCGTCCACCTGGCGCTTGGCGAGAATCCGGCTGGCGCGCGAGGTGTCGTAGCTGGCCTGCGCCTGCAACACGTCGGTCTTGTCCGACAGGCCGACATCGAAACGCTCGTTGGCCTGATCGAGCTGGCGTTTGAACGCTGCTTCCTCGGCTTTGGTCGAGGCCAGATTGTCCTGGGCGCGCAGCACGCTGAAATAGCTTTGTGCCGCTTGCAGGATCAGGTTCTGCTCGGTAGCCGACAGCTCGAGTGCCGCCTGCTCGTTGCTCGCCTCGGCGGCCTGCAACTGGAACCAGCGGTCGGCACGGAAGATCGGCTGGCTCAGGGTGGCTTGATAGACGTTACCGCTGCGGGTGGCCACGGCTCTGGGCTGGTCGATACTGGTGCGGGTATTGTTGCTTTGTGCGCTGCCGGAAATGTTCGGCAGCAAACCGGCGCGGGCCTGTGGTACGGCTTCCTTGCGGGCATCGTAATCGGCGCGGGATGCCGCAAGGTCGGCATTGTTGTCCACCGCCTGCTGATAGACATTCAGCAGACCTGTCTGGGTCGGCAGTGGCATATCGGCTGCCCACGTCAGGCCGCTGGACGCAAACGAAACGGCCACAACCAACGAAAGTTTGCGCAGCATGAGGCATTCCCTGTTCATGAAGAAAGTAATCACGGTTTTAAGCGAAACCGGGTTAGCGAGTGTAGAGCCAGACTCTTTTAGCAACAATCGGCGATTTGCGCCATTTATCGAGCCCTGTGCAAATAGGCTGGCATTGCGACCGCGCCCCGGCATAGACTGAACGTGTTCTTGTCGGGGTGCCTTGCTGTGAGGCTGAGATCGGTTAAACCGGATCCCGTTGAACCTGATCAGGTTAGCGCCTGCGTAGGGAACAAGATTTCTCGTCTCCCGGCGAGTCCTCTTGAGTATCGTCCGGGGTCGACTGTTCAAAAAATGAACAGCGTACACCTCCTTTCGATACTCAGCACCAGCACTGGTGCACCCGTCCGTCACGTCAGGTCACTCCGACAATAAATCCGCAACCGGATGTCTGGAGAGCCGTGATGAGTACAACACTAAAAAACGCAGCCCATTTGAGCGAGTCGGCACAAGTCGATTCCGGATCGGTACAGCCGTTTACCCGTTCGCAGAAAATCTACGTTCAGGGCTCACGCCCGGACATCCGCGTGCCGATGCGCGAAATCACCCTGGACGTCACACCGACTGACTTCGGCGGTGAAATCAACGCACCGGTCACGGTCTATGACACCTCCGGCCCGTACACCGACCCCAACGTGATCATCGACGTGCGCAAAGGCCTGGCGGATGTTCGCTCGCCGTGGATCGACTCGCGCAACGACACCGAGCGCCTGGCGGGCTTGAGTTCCAACTTCGGCCAGCAACGCCTGAGCGACGCCGAACTGACCGCGCTGCGCTTTGCTCATGTGCGCAACCCGCGCCGGGCCAAGGCGGGGGCCAACGTCAGCCAGATGCACTATGCGCGTCAGGGCATCATTACCGCCGAGATGGAATACGTCGCCATCCGCGAAAACATGAAGCTTCAGGAAGCCCGTGCCGCTGGCCTGCTGACCCAGCAACATGCCGGGCACAGCTTCGGCGCGAGCATTCCGAAGGAAATCACTGCCGAGTTCGTGCGCGAAGAGATCGCCCGTGGTCGTGCGATCATCCCGGCCAACATCAACCACGTCGAACTGGAACCGATGATCATCGGCCGCAACTTCCTGGTGAAGATCAACGGCAACATCGGTAACAGCGCGCTGGGATCTTCCATCGAAGAAGAAGTCGCCAAGCTGACCTGGGGCATTCGCTGGGGTTCTGACACGGTCATGGACCTGTCTACCGGCAAGCATATTCATGAAACCCGCGAATGGATCATCCGCAACTCGCCGGTGCCGATCGGCACTGTGCCAATCTATCAGGCTCTTGAGAAAGTCGGCGGTGCGGCCGAGGACCTGACCTGGGAGCTGTTCCGCGACACGCTGATCGAGCAGGCCGAGCAGGGCGTTGATTACTTCACCATCCACGCCGGTGTGTTGCTGCGTTATGTGCCGCTGACCGCCAAACGTGTGACCGGGATTGTCAGCCGTGGAGGCTCGATCATGGCCAAGTGGTGCCTGGCGCATCACCAGGAAAACTTCCTGTACACCCATTTCGAAGACATCTGCGAAATCATGAAGGCATACGACGTCTGCTTCTCGCTGGGCGATGGCTTGCGTCCGGGCTCGATTGCCGACGCCAACGATGCGGCGCAGTTCGGTGAGCTGGAAACCTTGGGTGAACTGACCAAAATCGCCTGGAAGCACGACGTGCAGACCATGATCGAAGGCCCCGGTCATGTGCCGATGCAGTTGATCAAGGAAAACATGGACAAGCAGCTGGAATGCTGCGACGAAGCGCCTTTTTACACTCTGGGCCCGCTGACCACCGATATTGCGCCGGGGTATGACCACATCACGTCGGGCATCGGTGCCGCGATGATTGGCTGGTTCGGTTGCGCCATGCTGTGCTACGTCACGCCCAAAGAGCACCTGGGGCTGCCGAACAAGGATGACGTGAAGACCGGGATCATCACTTACAAGATCGCTGCCCACGCAGCGGACCTTGCCAAAGGCCATCCGGGCGCGCAGATCCGTGACAACGCCTTGAGCAAGGCGCGTTTCGAGTTCCGCTGGGAAGACCAGTTCAACCTCGGCCTGGACCCGGACACCGCACGCTCGTACCACGACGAAACCCTGCCCAAGGACTCGGCCAAGGTCGCGCATTTCTGTTCCATGTGCGGGCCGAAATTCTGCTCGATGAAAATCACCCAGGAAGTACGCGAGTACGCCGCCAACCAGCGGATCGAGGCGGTGGATGTCGACGTCGCCAAAGGCCTGGCCGAGCAGGCCGAGCGCTTCAAGCAGGAAGGCAGCCAGCTGTACAAGAAGGTGTAGGGAGCGAGACTCGGAGCGTCGCACGATCGTTGAGATTATCGTTCCGCACGCTCCAGCGTGGGAATGCAGTGCTCGACGCTCTGCGTCGTCAAGAGGACGCGGAGCGTCCAGAAAGGCATGCGACGCAGAGCGACGCACGATAGTTGCGATGATCGTTCCGCACGCTCCCGCGTGGGAATGCAGTTCTCGACGCTCTGCGTCGTCAAGAGGGCGCGGAGCGTCCAGAACGGCATGCGACGCAGAGCGCCGCACGATAGTTGAGATTATCGTTCCGCACGCTCCCGCGTGGAAATGCAGTTCTCGACGCTCTGCGTCGTCAAGAGGACGCGGAGCGTCCAGACCGGCATGCGACGCAGAGCGCCGCACGATAGTTGCGATTATCGTTCCGCACGCTCCAGCGTGGAAATGCAGGTCTCGACGCTCTGCGTCGTCAAGAGGACGCGGAGCGTCCAGAACGGCATGCGACGCAGAGCGCCGCACGATAGTTGAGATTATCGTTCCGCACGCTCCAGCGTGGGAATGCAGTTCTCGACGCTCTGCGTCGTCAAGAGGACGCGGAGCGTCCAGAACGGCATGCGACGCAGAGCGCCGCACGATAATTGCGATGATCCCACGCTCTGCGTCCGATCCCGAATCACCGATCAACACCCAACACGAGACACAAACGTGAACACACCTGGCACCTATTCTCCCGACACCCCCATCCCTGCCAGCCAGCGGGTGTTCGGTGGGCGGGATCTGTTCTCCCTGTGGTTTTCCCTCGGCATCGGTTTGATGGTGCTGCAAACCGGGGCCTTGCTGGCACCGGGGCTGGGCATGTCCGGCTCGATGCTGGCGATTTTTCTCGGCACGCTGGTGGGCGTTTTACTGCTCGCCAGTGTCGGCGTGATCGGCAGTGACACCGGTTTGTCTTCCATGGCCGCCCTCAAACTCAGCCTGGGCAGCAAAGGCGCGTCGCTGCCTGCGGTGTTGAACCTGCTGCAACTGATCGGCTGGGGTTCGTTCGAGATCATCGTCATGCGCGACGCCGCCAGTCTGTTGAGCGATCGGGCTTTTTCGCAGGGCAGTCTATTGACCAGTCCGCTGCTCTGGACATTGTTTTTCGGAGCGCTGGCCACTCTGCTGGCGGTCAGCGGGCCATTGACCTTCGTGCGCCGATTCTTACGCAAGTGGGGAATCTGGATACTGCTGGCCGCGTGTTCATGGCTGACCTGGAACCTGCTGAGCAAGGCTGATCTGTCAGCGCTGTGGGCGACATCCGGCGACGGTTCGCTGCCGTTTGCTTCGGGGTTCGACATTGCCATCGCCATGCCGCTGTCCTGGCTGCCGCTCATTGCTGACTACTCGCGCTTCGGCCAACGTGCGAAAAGTGTCTTCGGCGGCACGGCTGCAGGCTTTTTCATCGGTAACTTCTGGCTGATGAGTCTGGGCGTTGCCTATACGTTGGCGTTCGCGCCTAGCGGTGAGGTCAATGCCTTGCTGCTGGCACTGGCCGGCGCAGGTCTGGGTATCCCGCTGCTGCTGATTCTGCTGGATGAGACGGAAAATGCGTTCGCCGATATTCACTCGGCAGCGGTCTCGAGTGCTTTGCTGTCACGTATCAAGGTCGAGCATTTGGCATTGATCATCGGCGTGATCTGCACGCTGATCGCCTGTCTGGCACCGCTGGCCCAATACCAGAACTTCCTGCTGCTGATCGGCTCGGTGTTTGCGCCGTTGTTCGGCGTGGTGCTGGTCGACCATTTCATCCTGCGTCGTCGCAGTGGTCAGGTAGCGGAGGGCGGTTTGCGCTGGATGAGTCTGCTGGCGTGGCTGGGCGGGCTCAGCACCTATCATCTGCTGGCCGGTTTTTACCCGGATGTCGGTGCAACACTGCCAGCGCTCATCGTCGCTGGCGTGCTGCAGCTGTTGATCGGCGGTGCGATCAACCGCGACCGGGGAACAGTTCCGGCTTGAGGATGCCATTGAGCTGAGGGTAAGGAATCTTCAGCTCGATGTGACCCATCGAATACGGCGCGATGGTATCCACCGAGTACTTGAGGATCACCGCGCCGTACGTCAGCGCGATATGTGGCGTGCGCTTGAACGGCCAGGTCTTCATGAACTCGCTGTCTTCATTCATCTTGGTCGAGACCAGCCAACCCTGGTGGGCCAGTTGGGCCTTCTGCCAGAACTCGCTTTCCTTGCCCGGAATGATCATGTCAGCCAGGGTCAGGACTTTCTGCTGCTGACGCGAATAGTTGATGAACGCCCGGCCGGGGTTGCCGTGGGCGCCACCTGTATCCAGATAACTGGAAAGTTCGACAACCACGATACCGTCATGCTGCTCACGTACCTTGGCTTGCAGATAACTGCTGTTGCGGCCCTGGGCCTGGCTCAGGAACTGCTCCTGATAGGCTTTAATGGACGCAGGCGGCGAGGCGCTGCTGTCGGCAACGGTCAGTTGCAGCAAGGTCTTCTGGACGATGGCGTCCAATCGCGGCTCATCGGGAAAATGCACGGTATCGATGTTCACCAGCGGGCAGTCCGCCGTGGTGCAGCCTGGCTTGATCAGCTCGGAGGCATCGCGCTGGACTTGCAGCGGTGTGCGCATGTTGGGCGTGAAGAGGCTTTGGCAGGCGCCGAGCAACAGGGCCAGGCAAGCCAGTGAAGTGATCCTCAGTAACGACATGTTGATCCTTGGCAGTGTCAGTAAAGGCGGTTGCGTTGTGCGTATGCAGGCTGGTTGGACTGTAAACAACGTCTTCGGTTCGATCATGGCAGATTAGAATTGTTTTAAGTCCCGGCCGTCTACCCTGCATCTTCAAGGGGGCTGCATCTTACCGTCGATGCGCGTTAGGATGACCCGATGTCAAAAACGGCGGCAAGCGAGAAACCCATGACCCAGACCACACGATCTGCACCAAGCGCTTTTGAAACCATACAGCGTGAAAACTGCTTCAAGGGCTTCTATAGGCTGGACAAGCTGCATGTGCGCCACGAACTGTTCGCAGGTGGCATGAGCAAGGAAATCAGCCGCGAGCTTTTCGTTCGCCACGATGCGGTTTGTGTACTGCCGTACGATGCCAAGCGTGACGAAGTGGTGCTCATCGAGCAGTTCCGCGTAGGTGCCATGGAAAAGACCAGCAACCCGTGGCTGATCGAACTGGTCGCCGGGCTGATCGACAAGGATGAACAGCCGGAAGAAGTTGCTCATCGCGAGGCAGAGGAGGAAGCTGGACTGGTGTTCCGCTCGCTTTGGCCCATCACCAAATACTTTCCTTCTCCAGGTGGCAGTAATGAGTTTGTTCACTTGTACCTGGGGCAGTGCAGCAGTGAAGGGGCAGGCGGAATTCACGGGCTTGAGTCCGAAGGCGAAGACATCCGGGTCACAGTCTGGTCATTCGATGACGCAATGCAGGCGATGAAAGACGGAACAATCAAAAACGCGTCGACGATCATCGCCTTGCAATGGCTGGCGCTGAATCGTGCGGAGATAAGGGGTTTATGGTCGTGAATCTATTGCGCGAGCGCTACCGTGTCGACCTTGCCGGACTGCAGGCTGCGTGTGAGGCCAACTACGCGCGCCTGATGCGCCTGCTGCCCGGCATGCGCAACGAACAGCGCTCACGCCGCGTCGCCGTCACCCAGGGCGACCAGATGCTGGGCGTACTGGCCGTCGAAGTATTGCTCGACTGCCCGTACACCACCACCCTGCAAGTCCGCCAGGAACACAGTCTGCCATGGCTGCCGGTGCCGGTGCTCGAGGTTCAGGTATACCACGACGCACGCATGGCCGAAGTCATCGGCGCCGAGCATGCGCGGCGCTTTCGCGGGATTTATCCCTACCCCAACGCCGACATGCATCAACCGGACGAAAAAGCCCAGCTCAATTTGTTTCTGGGCGAGTGGCTGAGTCATTGCCTGGCGTGTGGGCATGAGTTTGAGGCAGTGCGTTAACCCCTCTTCAATTGTTATCGCGCTACTGCTCCTTGGCTTTGCCCTGTGTTTCTCCCCCACCGGATTGACCGACAAGTGACGTCAGCTGACAGCGGGCAGGCCCCAGTCTTGTAGGGGGGTTCTGAAAATCCCCCGGCACCTTGGATTTGAAACCACATGCCTTACATTCGACCTGAATTTATTTGCAGGTATAACGAATGAGTGACTTAGGCACCCCACGATGTCTGTTAGCGTGCTTCTCGGGAATCACCCTCAGCCTTTTCAGCTATCTCGGGTTGATAACCCTGACAGGCAGCGCTCTGCGTTGGGAACACTTTCTATATACGGCCATTACCGGAGTGGTCATCGGTATTCTGTCTTTGAGGCTCATGCCGTGGATCGTTCATCTGGCTGGACTGGCAGGAATGATTCTTGGCGTTGTCCTGGAGCTTTTGTTGGCGGGATATCTCTGGCCTGGAATGCCTTATGAGCGGGTGCTGAGCTATCTCTTGGGTGCGGGACTGGCGGGCATGGTGTCGGCCGGACTTATTGCTTCAATTGTGCTCAAGCACCGAGCGAATCAGCAAATGTGACCAAATGCTCACCCGCACCCACATTCCCGGTTTACCCGCCCACTGCCACATCACATAATCGCGCTGAATCCTCTCTGGGAGACGGTCTTGCCAAGCGCAGCCCCTTCATCGTCAGTTTTGCTGGTGCAGATATCCGACAGCCACCTGTTCGCCGAGGCGGACGGGGCGTTGCTGGGCATGAGCACGCGGAACAGTCTGGAAAAAGTCGTTGATCTGGTCCTCGCCGAGCAGCCACATATTGATCTTGTGGTGGCCAGCGGGGATATCTCCCAGGATGGCAGCGTCGAGTCTTACGAAGCGTTTCGCCGGATAAGTACGCAGATCGCCGCGCCCGCGCGCTGGTTTGCCGGTAATCATGATGAATTGCCGCAGATGGAGCATGTGGCACAGGCTGAAGGGCTGCTTGATCCGATCATCAACATCGGCCAGTGGCGGGTGACGCTGCTGGATTCGGCAGTGCCCGGTTCGGTGCCAGGTTTTCTGGCCACTGGGCAATTGCAGTTGCTGGAGCAGTCACTGAGCGAAGCGCCTGACCGGCATCATCTGGTTTGCCTGCATCACCACCCGGTGGCCATCGGCTGTGAATGGATGGCACCCATCGGTCTGCGCAATGCTGACGCGTTGTTTGCGGTGCTGGATCGATTCCCGCAGGTTCGGGCCGTATTGTGGGGGCATGTACATCAGGAGTTCGACCAGATGCGTAACGGCGTGCGCCTGCTGGCGTCGCCTTCGACCTGCATTCAGTTCGCGCCGGGCAGTGCCGATTTCAAGGTGGACACCACGGCGCCGGGTTATCGCTGGTTGCGTCTGCATGACGACGGACGGCTGGAAACCGCTGTTTCCAGAGTGGTCGGCATGGAATTCGAAGTCGATTACGGCGGCACCGGCTACTGAATGAGCGGGCGGACACGTTTCCAGTGAGGTGTTGTAGCGTAAGTCCCTGTAAACTACACGGCTTTGCCTTGCACTCGGGAGCGACAGCGTGACGAGCGACACACCTTCACTGCTATACATCCATGGCTTGAACAGCTCGGCCCTGTCGAGAAAGGCCTGTCAGTTGGCCGCGCTGATGAAGTCATTGGGTCTGGCTGATCGTCTGCAAGTCCCTGAACTGCACCACCATCCGCGTCAGGCTATGGGGCAGCTTGAAACCGCTATAAAGGAGCTGGGACGGCCATTACTGGTCGGCAGCTCGCTCGGCGGCTACTATGCCACTCATTTGGCGCAGCAGCATGGCCTCAAGGCGGTGCTGATCAACCCGGCAGTCAACCCGCATCAGCTGTTTGACGGGTTTCTCGGCGTGCAGCAGAACCTGTACACCGGCGAGCAGTGGCAGTTGACCGAAGACCATATTCAGGCGCTGGCCGAGCTGGAGGTTCCTGCTCCCCAGGACCCGCAGCAGTTTCAGGTGTGGTTGCAGACCGGTGACGAGACCCTTGATTATCGTCGCGCCGAGAAGTTTTACCGGGCCTGTGCCTTGCGCATTCAGACGGGCGGCGACCACAGTTTTCAGGGTTTTGCCGAGCAAATGCCAGCGTTGTTGAGCTTTGCCGGGTTTGCCCCCGATCTGTTGCAGAAGATCGACCTGTCGGCGCTATAGGCGATCGATGCCCGGCCTACTGAATGCAAGAACATTGAACCCCCGAAATTCCATGAAAGATTGATAACGAGAACCCATGGCCAATCCCAGCGCTAGCTCTTATAACGCAGACGCCATCGAAGTCCTCTCGGGCCTCGATCCGGTTCGCAAACGTCCGGGCATGTACACCGACACCTCGCGGCCCAACCACCTGGCTCAGGAAGTCATCGACAACAGTGTCGACGAAGCTCTGGCTGGTCACGCGCGCTCGGTACAGGTCATCCTTCATGCCGACAACTCGCTTGAGGTGTCCGACGACGGCCGCGGCATGCCGGTGGACATTCACCCGGAAGAAGGTGTGTCCGGCGTCGAGCTGATCCTCACCAAGCTGCATGCGGGTGGCAAGTTCTCCAACAAGAACTACCAGTTCTCCGGCGGCCTGCACGGCGTAGGGATTTCCGTGGTCAACGCGCTTTCCACTCAGGTTCGGGTGCGGGTCAAGCGCGATGGCAACGAATATGAAATGACCTTCGCCGACGGCTACAAGGCCACCGAGCTGGCGGTTATCGGCACTGTCGGCAAGCGCAATACCGGGACCAGCGTCTATTTCGCGCCCGATCCGAAGTATTTCGATACCCCCAAGTTCTCGGTCAGCCGCCTCAAGCACGTGCTCAAGGCCAAGGCGGTTCTGTGCCCGGGCCTGCTGGTCAGCTTTGAAGACAAATCCACTAACGAAAAAGTCGAGTGGCATTACGAAGACGGCTTGCGCTCGTATCTGCAGGATTCGGTCAGCGACTTCCTGCGACTGCCGGACGAACCGTTCTGCGGCAGCTTCGCTGGTAACAAGGAAGCGGTCGACTGGGCGTTGCTCTGGCTGCCCGAAGGTGGCGACAGCGTTCAGGAAAGCTACGTCAACCTGATCCCCACGGCGCAGGGCGGCACCCATGTGAACGGCTTGCGCCAGGGCTTGCTGGATGCGATGCGCGAGTTCTGCGAGTTTCGTAACCTGTTGCCGCGTGGCGTCAAGCTGGCACCGGAAGATGTCTGGGAGCGAATTGCCTTCGTCCTGTCGATGAAAATGCAGGAGCCGCAGTTCTCCGGGCAGACCAAGGAACGCCTGTCGTCCCGTGAGGCGGCGGCGTTCGTTTCCGGCGTGGTCAAGGACGCTTTCAGTCTGTGGCTCAACACCCACTCGGAGCTGGGCCTGCAACTTGCTGACCTGGCGATCAACAACGCCGGTCGTCGCCTCAAGGCCAGCAAGAAGGTCGAACGCAAGCGCATTACCCAAGGCCCCGCACTGCCGGGCAAGCTGGCTGACTGTGCCGGGCAGGACCCGGCGCGCTCCGAGCTGTTTCTGGTCGAAGGTGATTCCGCCGGTGGTTCGGCCAAGCAGGCGCGGGACAAGGAATTCCAGGCCATCCTGCCCCTGCGCGGCAAGATTCTGAACACTTGGGAAGTGGACGGCGGCGAAGTGCTCGCCAGCCAGGAAGTGCACAACATCGCGGTTGCCATCGGGGTTGATCCGGGCGCGGCGGACATCAGCCAGTTGCGTTACGGCAAAATCTGTATTCTCGCCGACGCCGACTCGGATGGTTTGCACATCGCCACCTTGCTGTGCGCGTTGTTCGTCCAGCACTTCCGTCCGCTGGTCGACGCCGGGCATGTGTATGTGGCCATGCCGCCGCTGTACCGGATCGACCTTGGCAAGGAAATCTACTACGCGCTGGACGAAAGCGAGCGCGACGGAATTCTCGACCGTCTGGTGGCTGAAAAGAAACGTGGCAAACCACAGGTCACCCGATTCAAGGGCCTGGGTGAAATGAACCCGCCGCAACTGCGCGAAACCACCATGGACCCGAACACGCGGCGTCTGGTGCAGCTCACGCTGGATGATTTCGCTGCCACGTCGGAAATGATGGACATGTTGCTGGCGAAGAAGCGTGCAGGTGATCGCAAGTCCTGGCTTGAATCGAAGGGCAACCTCGCCGAGGTCCTGACTTGATACGAGCCTGGCTCGCCGCCCTGACCCTGGTTGCCGCGCCGGTTTTCGCCGCGCCGCTTGAGGTCCTGAAACTGCAATCCGAGCACCCGGTAGACGACATGGTCGGCGGCAATCTGTCGGGTCTGGCCATGTGCAATGGCCAGCTGTGGACCGTTTCCGACCGTGACGACAATGTGCTGTACAGCCTCGATGTGTCGCAAAACACCTGGAAGGCAGAAGCACACCGCATTGACGCACCTGCGCCGCACAGCTATCTGCCGCTCAAGTTGCGTTCGCTGGCAGGCCTTTCGGCGTTGGTGCGTGGCGGTGATCTGGATTTCGAAGGCGTGAGTTGTGATGCAGCCGGTAATCGCTATCTGGTCAGCGAGGCCTATGGCACGGTGCTCAAGGTTCCGGTCAGTGGTGCGCCGTTCTGGCTGGATTTGCCGCAAGCGCTGATAGAACAGGCGCGCGGCCAGGGCATGTTGCAGCACTTCAATGCGATTTTCGAAGGTATCGCCGTGAACGCCTCGGGCGACCGCATCTGGCTGGCCGCCGAGCGCGAGAAACGCGGGCTGCTGGTGGTGCAGCGTGACAAGGAACAATGGAGTTGCGGGCAAAGCTGCGTGCTGCTGTCCGAAGACGGTAAAGACCTGCTGCCTGCAGAACAGGGGCACAAGACCGTGTCCACGGACTTTTCCGATCTGTCGCTCTACAACGGCAAGCTGTTCACGCTTGAACGTGCGGCCTATCGCATCTGTCGGCGTGGGCTTGAGACCGGGCAGATCGAACGTTGCTGGTCGTTCGCCAAGGAAGCGATGGTGCCTTCGCGTCGTTATGATCAGCCCTATGGCCTGACCGAAGCGCTGGTGGTGGACGAGAAGGGCGCGTGGATCGGCATCGACAATAACTTCGGTGCGCGCGCCGACGGTGAAAAACGCCCGATTGTCTGGCGGTTCGCTGCGCCTGAAGCGGGCTGGAGCGCCGGTCAGTGAGCCAGCCAGCGAATCAACCGCAACCCGGCAAGCGCGCTGGCAAGATATTGATGATCGTTGCCTGGGCCGCTGGCCTGTTTCTGGCGACGCGCTTTTTCGGCAGTTGGGAAGACAAGCAACAGAACCCTAATACGGTGGTTGCTTCGCAACACGGTGACGGATACATCGAAGTGCAACTGGCGGGTAATCGTCAGGGGCACTTTGTCAGTACCGGCCAGATCAACGGCCGGACGGTAGAGTTCATGATCGACACCGGGGCGACCGACGTGGCCGTACCCGGTGATATGGCTGACAGCCTGGGCCTGAAACGCGGCTTTGCGGTCACGGTCAGCACGGCCAATGGCAACAGTCAGGGTTTTCGGACCACGCTCGACCGCTTGCAACTGGGCGATATAGTCCTGACCAATGTGCGTGCTCTGGTGGCACCCGGTCTGGACGGTGAGCAGGTGCTGCTGGGCATGAGCGCCATGAAACAACTTGAATTCACACAGCGTGGCGGCAACTTGCTGCTGCGCCAGTCAACGAAATAATGAGGCCCGCATGAGCGACTCCCTTGACCTCAGCCTGGATGGTGTAGAACGCCGATCACTGGCTGACTTCACCGAACAGGCCTACCTCAACTACTCCATGTACGTGATCATGGACCGTGCCTTGCCGCATATCGGGGACGGTCTGAAGCCTGTTCAGCGGCGCATCATCTACGCGATGAGCGAACTGGGCCTGGGGGCTGACGCCAAGCACAAGAAATCGGCGCGTACCGTCGGCGACGTACTCGGTAAATTCCACCCGCACGGCGACTCGGCCTGCTACGAAGCGATGGTGCTGATGGCTCAGCCATTCAGCTACCGCTACACGCTGGTGGACGGGCAGGGTAACTGGGGTGCGCCGGATGATCCCAAATCCTTCGCGGCCATGCGTTACACCGAGGCGCGTCTGTCGCGCTATTCCGAAGTCCTGCTCAGTGAACTGGGCCAGGGCACGGCTGACTGGGTGCCGAACTTTGACGGCACACTGGACGAACCGGCCGTGCTGCCGGCGCGTTTGCCGAATATCCTGCTCAATGGCACCACCGGCATTGCCGTCGGTATGGCCACCGACGTGCCGCCGCACAACCTGCGCGAAGTCGCCAGCGCCTGCGTTCATCTGCTGGACGACCCCAAGGCCACGGTTCCGGAACTGTGCGAGCACATTCTGGGGCCGGACTATCCGACCGAAGCGGAAATCATCACGCCGCGTGCCGACCTGCTGAAAATCTACGAGACCGGGCGCGGTTCGGTGCGCATGCGGGCCGTGTACCGCATTGAAGATGGCGACATTGTCGTGACTTCACTGCCGCATCAGGTATCCGGTGCCAAGGTGCTGGAGCAGATCGCCGCGCAGATGCAGGCCAAGAAGCTGCCGATGGTTGCCGACCTGCGTGACGAGTCTGACCACGAAAACCCTTGTCGTATTGTGATCATTCCGCGCTCCAACCGGGTTGAACTGGACGAGTTGATGCAGCATCTGTTCGCGACCACCGAGCTGGAATCCAGCTATCGGGTGAACATCAACATCATCGGTCTGGACGGCAAGCCGCAGCTCAAGAACCTCAAGACACTGCTCGGCGAATGGCTGACGTTCCGCATCGGTACTGTGCGGCGTCGTCTGCAGTTTCGTCTGGACAAGGTCGAGCATCGTCTGCACCTGTTGGACGGTTTGCTCACGGCTTACCTGAACCTGGATGAAGTGATTCACATCATCCGCACCGCCGAACATCCTAAAGCGGAGCTGATTGCACGCTTTGGCCTGTCGGAAATCCAGGCAGACTACATCCTCGATACCCGTCTGCGTCAGTTGGCGCGTCTGGAAGAGATGAAGCTGCGCAGCGAGCAGGAAGCCCTGCGCAAAGAGCAGGCCAAGCTTCTGGCACTGCTGGGCAGTGAGTCCAAGCTGCGCAAGCTGGTCCGTGCCGAACTGATTGCCGACGCTGAAACCTATGGTGACGACCGTCGTTCGCCGATTGTTGCCCGTGCCGAAGCCAAGGCGCTGTCTGAAAACGAATTGATGCCCACCGAGCCGGTAACTGTCGTGCTTTCGGAAAAAGGCTGGGTGCGTTGCGCGAAAGGCCACGATATTGATGCCACCGGGCTTTCCTACAAAGCAGGGGATGGTTTCAAGACGTCGTCCATCGGCCGCTCGAATCAGTTCGCCGTGTTCATCGACTCGACCGGGCGCAGCTATTCGGTGGCAGCACACACCCTGCCATCTGCACGAGGCCAGGGCGAGCCGTTGACCGGTAAACTGCAACCGCCACCGGGTGCGACGTTCGAGTGCGTATTGATGCCCGAAGATGACGCGCTGTATGTGATCGCTTCGGATGCCGGTTATGGGTTTGTCGTCAAAGGCGAAGACCTGCAGGCCAAGAACAAGGCGGGCAAGGCGTTGCTGAGCTTGCCGAACGGGGCAAAAGTCATCTTGCCTCGGCCGGTGCCCGACCGTGAGCAGAACTGGCTGGCAGCGGTGACCACTGAAGGCCGTCTGCTGGTGTTCAAGATCAGCGATTTGCCGCAGTTGGGCAAAGGCAAAGGCAACAAGATCATCGGTATTCCGGGTGAGCGGGTAGCCAGCCGAGAAGAATATGTGACCGATCTGGCGGTGATCGCGCAGGGCGCGACGCTGGTTCTCCAGGCGGGCAAGCGAACGCTGTCGCTTAAACCTGAAGACCTTGAACATTACAAGGGGGAACGCGGCCGACGTGGCAATAAATTGCCAAGAGGCTTCCAGCGCGTAGACGCGTTATTGGTGGAAAATAGCTGAAAACATTGATCTGGCACCAGCGTTCTTCGTTTTGCCATGAAGTACGATGCATAATCGCTGGAGTCATGATGCATATTCACGGATGATATGGGGTCTTGGGGTGCATGCGTGGCTCAGTGCCTGCATGGGTCTTGAAAGTACTTATACTGTGGCCTGCCTCGGGGCGGCCACCTGGATGGGATGATGAATTTTCTACGCCTTCCCCTGATCCTGCTGATGACTGGCGTTTTGGGTCTGGCTGGTTGCAGTGTGCGCCAGCCGACCGCGCTTTATCAGCTCGATAGCGGTGAGCCTGGTCAGCCGAAACAGAGTAGTGGTCTGGCAGTATTGCTGGGTCCTGTTTCGGTGGCCGACTATCTGCAACGCGAAACCCTGCTGCAACGCCAGCCCGACGGCACCTTGACCGCATCGCCTGACGGGCGCTGGGCGGGCAATCTGTCTTCCGACATCGACCAGCTGCTTTTGCGCCAGCTGGCCTGGAAGCTGGACAGCCAGCGTGTCGTCATGGCGCCTGCGGTTGCCAACTTCACACCGGACGTTCAGGTCGTACTGTCGATCACCCGTCTGGACTCCGGTGCCAAACAGCCTGCCGTTCTGGATGCGCAATGGCGTCTTCTGGACCGTAAAGGCCATGTTCGTGACAGTCGACTGGTCCACCTGGAACAGGTCCATGCCGGCAGCTCCGCCGACCAGGTCAAGGCCCAGGGCATGCTGTTGCAACGCCTGGCCGATCAGGTCAGCACTGCGATCAAGCCGATTTCCTGGCAGCCGATCGAAGAACCGAAAAAGCCCCCGGTTGCCAAGGCCAAAGAGCCTGACAAACCAAGAATTCCAATGGCCTCGCCCATACGCACCGACCTTGAAGTGTTCCGCTTCTAGGATTGGTCCAACAAAAAGCCCGCAGCGATGCGGGCTTTTTGTTGGACGCGAATCCTCGCTTCTCACACCTCGACATTCCTGACGCTTTGCACCGTCAGGATAGGACGCAGAGCGTCCAGAACGGCATGCCCACGCGGAGCATGGGCACGATGGTGATCTTGCGGACGCCTATCGTTCCA
>NZ_JAWHOO010000002.1:429384-442812 GCF_032586855.1 Pseudomonas syringae group sp. J254-4
CATGCCCACGCGGAGCATGGGCACGATGGTGATCTTGCGGACGCCTATCGTTCCAAATGCTCCAGTGCGGTCAGGATCGGACGCAGAGCGTCCAGAACGGCATGCCCACGCGGAGCATGGGCACGATGGTGATCTTGCGGACGCCTATCGTTCCAAATGCTCCAGTGCGGTCAGGATCGGACGCAGAGCGTCCAGAACGGCATGCCCACGTGGAGCATGGGCACGATGGTGATCTTGCGGACACCTATCGTTCCGCACGCTCCAGCGTGGGAATGCCTTGGGTGACGCTCTGCGTCACAGATTTGCGCCACGCTGCATAGTCAAGGCCGGGCGCCTCTCGTCCTGTGCTTACGCATGTGAACGAGAGGCGGTGGTCAGGCCTTGTTGGATTCGTGCATGCGCGCCAGCTGGCGTTCGAGCATCGAAGGGTAGGGCTCCATCAGGCGTTCTACACAGCATGCGCCTTCAGGGCTGGCGATAGGGCGGATGCGGGCGCGCTGGCGGATCAACGGGTCGTCGTTGATGCGGCGTTCAACCAGCAGCAGATTGCGGCTGTGCTGAGACAGCGCCAACGCATCCTGCGCCGTTTCAGTCAGCAGCAGATCGATCTGGCTCAGACCACTCAGGCCCTCACCCAGCGTCAGGCCCAGTTGCAGTTGCAAGGTGATGCCGCTGTCGGCCACCTCGATCTGCAAGGCGTGGCTCAGGGCACGCAATAGCTCGCCGCAGCAGATTGCGTTGGTGAGGTAGTCATCACCGCTTTCGTGGCTGTGAAACAGCATCAGGGTGCTGCCATCGTTCAGGGTATGCAGCTCGCTTTCATACAGCGAGGCGGCCTGATCGAGGCAGTCGCGATAACGTTGCAGCAATTCGGTCAGTCGTGCACGCGGCAGGCGGCGCAATTGGTCCTGCGCGCCTAATTGCACGGCCAGCACAGCACTGTTGTGCGGCTCGACGGGCGCTACCGGCGCAGCCACCGGGCGGGCAACTGGTGCGGTATTCGAATTGTCACGCAGGTCCGCAAACGGATCTTCGTCGTCTTCATCTTCTTCGGCAACAATGCGACGCTGGACTGGCGGTGCCGGCAGGCGCGGCTTCGGTTCGCTGCTGCGTGCCGAGACCGGTGGTGCAGGTCGCTCTTCCGGCTCCAGGTATGGATCGTCACCGTCGTGCTCGTCACCTTCATACTCGGGTTCGGGCAGCGGTTCCGGCTCCGGAACCGGTGGTGCGAACGAGGTGCGCAGTTGCCGGGCCAGATCGCCGATTTCATCCTGGCGGTCGGTAGCCGGTGTGTACGGGTCGATATCGCGCAGCCAGATGCGCATCTGCATCAATGGCGTGGAGATATGGCGGCCGAGGCGCAGGCTCAGGGCCAGTGCCAGGGCCAGCAGAATGCCCGCCAGAATGCCCATGCTCTGCAGGCTGATGGTCATCGGCTGCTGGAACTGTGACATGTCGAGGCTGATGCGCAGATGACCTGCCATCACGTCCTGAAACGTGATCTTGATTTCATACAAGCCCTGAGCCTCGCCCAGAAGCCCGTTTTTCGGGCGCTGGCCAGCCTCCGCAAGTATGCGGTTATCCACACTGTAGATAGCGGCATGCGCTACCAGCGGGTTCTTGACCAGATTGCCCAGCAGCACGTTGAGACTGAGGATGTCGTTGGACACCAACAGCTCGGTGGCCGAGGTGGCGGTCTGGGTCGTCAGGGCCTGCCCCAGCGCATCAGCCTGTTCATGCATGGCCTGCTTGAATTGCAGACCCATGACACCGGCGTAGATCACCAGCGCCAAAGCGACCAGGATCACGTTATGGCTGGCAATGCGCAAAGCGATCGGTACACGGCGATGACGCAGGGCACGAAAGATGAGCAGGAAGAAATTATCGGTTTTAACGGGCGTGGGCCGGTTCACAGAGCACGGCTCTTTCGGTGAAGTTGTCGCGCAGTATAACGAGCGACCCAGTAGCGGCAAAGCGCTGCCTGTGCCCGGTGGTCACTGAATGTGGTTAGAATGCGGTTTTTTTCCACTATGGGGGTGCGCCTTGCGCGAAATCGTCCTGATTAACATCACAGGTGTCGACCGTCCAGGTCTCACTGCTGCCATCACCGGCGTCCTCGCCCAGGGTGGTGTGAACATTCTCGATATTGGTCAGGCGGTTATCCACGACACCCTGTCGTTCGGCATCCTGGTTGAAATTCCGGATACCGTGCAGGGTTCTTCCGTGCTCAAGGACATCCTGTTCACCGCCTACAAACTGGATCAGCAGGTCCGTTTCACGGCGGTGTCCGAAGCGGATTATCAGCACTGGGTTGAAGGTCAGGGCAAGGCCCGTCACATCGTCACCCTGCTGACCCGCAAGGTTACGGCCGAGCAATTGCAGTGCGTCAGCGCCATTACGGCTAAATACGGGCTGAATATCGATCAGATCGATCGTCTGTCCGGGCGTATGCCGCTCGACACGCCGGCCGACAAGGGCAAGGGTTGCATCGAGTTCACCGTGCGCGGCGAGCCAGCCGACCCGAAAGCCATGCAGGCCGAGTTCCTCGCAGTTGCCCAGGATCTCAACGTAGATATCGCGTTCCAGCAGGATTCGCTGTTTCGCCGCAACCGGCGTCTGGCTGTGTTCGACATGGATTCGACCCTCATTGAGGCCGAAGTGATCGACGAGTTGGCCAAGGCTGCCGGTGTGGGCGAGCAGGTTTCCGAGATTACCGAGCGGGCGATGCGCGGCGAACTGGATTTCAGTGAAAGCTTCAAGGAGCGTCTTGCTTTGCTCAAGGGCCTGGATGTCAGTGTGCTGGATGAAATCGGCTCTTCTCTACGCTTGACCGAAGGCGCTGAAACGCTGTTCTCCGAGCTCAAGCGTCTGGGTTACAAGACCGCGATTCTTTCGGGTGGCTTCACCTACTTCGCCAAACAGCTGCAAGCAAAGCTGGGCATCGATTATGTGTACGCCAACGAGCTGGAAGTGGTCGATGGCAAGGTAACCGGCGTCGCCGTAGAGCCGATCGTCAATGCGCAGCGCAAGGCAGACCTGTTGCGCGAGCTGGCGCATAAGGAAGGCTTGAGTCTGGAGCAGACCATCGCGGTCGGCGACGGTGCCAATGACTTGCCGATGCTGGCGATTGCCGGGCTGGGTGTCGCATTCCGCGCCAAGCCATTGGTCAAGCAGTCGGCAAAGCAGGCGATTTCAACGCTGGGGCTGGATGGCGTGCTGTATCTGTTGGGTTTTCGCGACCGCGAAGGAAAGCGCTGAGTCTTGCGCCGTAGTCGTTGCAGTGCCCGCGACAATTGCAGCGATTACAGCGTGCCCCACAGAGAATCGAACTCTTGCCCTGGCTTTGCCTTTTCGACCTCGGCGGCTTTCGGCGCATCGTAGATCTGATACTCGAACTGGTTGTAACTGGCGCTGCTGATGCGCCGGTTGCTCAGTGAGGCACGGCGCTCTTCGCCCCCGACGTTGATCATTACCTTGCTGCCTTCCTGAAACGGCAGGCGCGGTGCGAGCAAGGTCGGCGGTTTTTCCATGGCGCGTACTTCCGGCAGCATCAGGGTTCGCAGGTACTGACTATTCTGTTGTTCGCGAATCAGTTGCATGCCGCACGGCTGGGCAAAGGGGGCGATCAGTTCGATGCCCATTTGTGTGCCGCCGCTGCGCACTTGCCGGACCCAGCGCACAATGGCAATGCTCCAGCCCTGGCCGGAGTCGTCCTGAATGCCCACCAGTTCGCCAGCCTGTAATTGCTGAGGCACTTCCTTCTGCCACGCCAGGCAGTAACCGCCCGGGCTGTGGTTGACGATATTCAGGTCGAAGGTCGGAAACGTGTGCTGACCGTTGGAAAGCGAGTCGTTATCGCCATCGTTCTTCGGGTATTCGATTTCTTCATAGGGCAGCAGGTGCGATGAGGTCTTGCCGCGCTGTGTATCGAAGGCTGAAGCCCAAGGGTCGTCTTCGTCATCATTGGCGATCTTCAGCGAAAAACTCGCAGCACTGCCTGCGCTGTTGAGTTGCAGGAGTTCGCTGAACGACTTCTGACCGGCTACATAAAAATGCAGTGCGCTCATGCCTATGCACAGCTTCAGGGTGCCCTGGCCTGCCGTGCGCTGAAAGGTCCGCTCGGCCACATCACCCCAGGCGGCCGCCAGATGTTGCAGCAGGTCGGTATTGATACCGGTAGGAATCAGCAGTCTGGACGGGCTGCGCTGGTCGTCCGGCAAGGCCAGGTACTGGTTGATTGCCTCTGCCAGCGACTGGGTGTCGATACCCAGTAGCCTCGGTGATTGTTCATCGCTGAACAGGGTGCGATACAGCGGCGGTTTGTCTGCCGTCGGGTCCAGGGCAAACAGGCTGTTGTCCCCGGCAGGCGATTGCAGCTTGACCAGCGGGCTCCAGGCCTCAAGTGCATCGGCCAGTTTGCCGATGTTCAACTGACGCATCTGGTTGCAGCGCGAACACCCCATCAGCAGCGCGATCACATACGTCTGTTCCACACTCAACGCCTTGGTGTGATGAGCCAGAGGTTCTTCGACCGGCGTGTTGTGCAACTGGTACTGGCGGGCAATCTGGTAGATCTGATGCAGTTCGAGCCACAGACCGTCCTGCACCGGGCAGTAGAGCTGATTGGCGCGAATCAGCGGTCCGTTGAGCCCATGCAGTGCTCGTTGCAGAGCGGTGCTGAAAAGTCCGGCCTGATCTCGGGTGTAGTGGGGCGCTACCTGCTGGATGATTTGCTTGTAACCGGTCGCCAGATGGTTTTGCAGGGCCTGGCAGAGATTGGCAACCTTGCGCGGCCGCTCGTCCAGCACAATGGCCTGGTTGAGAAAGTGGCGCTCAAGGTGCTTGCAGACGAAGTACACCTCGGGGCGCAGCAGTTCAAGCAGTTGCAGGCGGTTTTCGCTGGGGGTGATCAGTTGGTTCAGCTCGGTCAGCCCTTGATAGAGCTGGCGTGCCATTTCTCCCAGGTTTGCCTTGGGCAGCCTGGAGATCCAGCGTTTGAGGTCGCGGGGGTTGGCTTCACAGAATGTCAGGCTCGACTGTGCTGGCGTGGGGGCACGCAGCAGCAGAGGGAGGCTAAAATTACTCATGTGACAGGCGAACTCCAACAACTCACTGGCCCGGACGGTGGCTTTAAATGGGGGCTGACGTCATCGCGGAGCGGCGACATGTCGAGCATACGCCCATGAAAGTGCGAAGTATCCTACAGCACCGATCGGGCAACTTTACCAGTATCGGCATCACTAAGCAGTAAATATGGCCTGGAGCCATTACTGTCCGGTCTTAAACTGCATGAGCGCCCCTGTTAATCGGGCGCCCATGCCAGGCACTGTGACTTCAAGTCACGATCATGCCTGTGTTGGAGCTGCCAGTGCCTGGCCCATCTGTACCTTGGAGCCAGCGGACAGTTGCTCGGCCCATTTCACCTGATTTGGCCCAAACAGCACAATGGCCGTGGAGCCCAGTTTGAAACGGCCCATCTCGGCGCCTTTTTCCAGGTGAATCGGCGCACGCGCTGCTTCGTCGTAGCTGAAAGTCTTCAATTCACGCTTGGGCGGCGTGACCAGCCCGGCCCATACCGTCTCGACCGACGCAACGATCATCGCGCCGACCAGCACCACAGCCATAGGCCCGCGCTCGGTGTCGAACAGGCAGACCACTCGCTCGTTACGGGCGAACAGTTCCGGCACGTTTTCAGCGGTGGTCTGGTTGACCGAAAAGATACGCCCCGGCACGTAGACCATTTCGCGCAATGTGCCGGCCAGTGGCATGTGTACGCGGTGATAGTCCTTCGGCGACAGGTAGACCGTCGCGAACTCGCCGCCCATGAACGGTGCCGACAGCTTGGGATCACCGCCCAGCAGTTCAAGCACGCTGAAGCTGTGCCCCTTGGCCTGGAAGATCCGGCCATGATCAATCGGGCCCAACTGGCTGATGGCGCCGTCGGCCGGCGAAAGAATCGCGCCGGGTGTGGTATCCAGCGGGCGGGCGTCGGCTTTCAGCGCACGGGTGAAGAACGCGTTGAAATGCTCGTAGGACGTCAGGTCTTCGACCAGTGCCTGCGACATGTCGACCTGATAACGGCGGGCGAACCACGCGGTAAAGGCATTCTTGAACCAGCGCACGCGGCATTCGGCAACGCAGCCAGCCAGTCGGGACAGCAGGTGGTGTGGCAACAGGTACTGACTGATGATGAACAAGCGGTCTTTCATTGAGGGTCCTGGAGATGAGTGTCCTGAAAATGAGCGTTTTGAAGAGGAGTGCCCTGAGGATTTGCGGGACGCCTCCCCCGGTTCATCGGAACCGACAGGCTCGATGCTTTCGGCTGGCTGCACAGGCGCGGCGGGTTCGACGGCCTCAACCGTTGCAACGGGCGTGGAGACCGCTTGCGGGCCTTCCACCGGTGTATCCGGATGGTTGCCCCACTCGCCCCACGAACCGGCGTAGGCCTTGACCCTTGGGTAGCCCAGCGCTTTCGCCACCAGATAGGTGAAGCCCGAGCGGTGGTGAGTCTGGCAATGGGTGATCACTTCCTTGTCGGGCGTGATGCCCAGGTCGCGAAGAATCTCCGGCATGTCCTGACGAATACGCAGGTTACGCGCCTTGTCCATGCCCGCAGTCCATTCGAAATTGACCGCGCCGGGTATGTGTCCGCCCTTGGCCGCGACTACTTTTTCGCCCGAATACTCGGTCGGGGCGCGAGCGTCCCAGATTGCCAGATCGGCGGCGCCCAGACGGCTTTGCAGGTATTCGCGTGTGGCGGTAGGTTCGTCGTGCAGCGTCAGCGTGACCGGGCCGCCTGCAACGGGCGCAACGTCTGTGCTCAACGGCAGCGATTGCGCTTCCCAGGCCAGCACGCCGCCATCCAGATAGTGATAACGGTGGTGGCCGATGACATCCAGCAGCCAGATAAAACGCCCGGCCCAGCCGCCGCCTTCGTCATCGTAGACGACATAGACTGCATCGGGATTGTGGCCCAGTTCGCCGAACAGTTGCTGCAGATCGGCAGTGTCGGGCAGCAGACCAGGCGCAGGAGGCTTGCCCAGTTGCGTACGTTTCGGATCGACAAAACGGGCGCCGCGAATGTGTCCGGCTTCGTAGCGAGCGCTGCTGGTCAGATCCACGAGGATCAATTCCGGGGCGTCTAGACGCTCAAGCAGATCGTTGGGTTCGATGACCAGCGACAAGCCATTGAATGCGGACATTTGCAGCCTCCGATGAAAGGAAAGAGGCGAATTGTACGCCAGGCCTCACGCTTTGCGATGACTAAAGATGCCAAGTGCCTTTTCAATACATTGCGCGGTTTTTCCGAATGCCTGGACGGAAATTTCCGACAAGGCCCCGCCACCCTGGTCGGCGACCACCAGCAGCATGACTTTACCGTTGTTGCTCAGCGAGCGAATAAGCCAGTGCTGGCCACTGAACAGGGTTTTCAGTGGCGCGGGCAGCAGGGCGGCAAACTGCGCGTTGTTCGCGGGGGTCATGCGCAACTGCGTCGGTTGGGTCAGCAAGCGTTGCAACACGGTGCTTTCCTTGATGAACAGCTGCAAGGAGGCGGTTTCGGGCGGCAGTCCGGCCATCTGATTGACGCGCAGTACGGTCGAGGTCTTGTCCAGCATCAGCAGCATGACCCGCTCCATACCGCACGACATGAACGCGTCGCGCGCCGAGGTGGTCAAGTGCATGGCGTTGATGAACGGGCTGGGGTCCTGCAGCAGCTCGGCGCAGTGCTTGCGCCATAGCTGCAGGGCGTCGGCCGAGGGCGGTGGGGCGGGTTCGTTGTCGCGCCTTACGCGGCGCGCATCCCAGGGCCAGAGCAGCGATTCGGCCGGGTGCCAGAGGTCTTTTTCCGCATGAATACGCGCGCTGCTGGCAGCGTTTTGATGCGCTTGCTGCTGCACTTCGCTGATCGACTGTTGCAGGTAAAGGCTGGTCAGCCGTTCCCAGCGCAGGCAATGCGGGCTGTTCCAGGCATGTTGCGCCGCCAGCGCCAGACCGTTACCCAGCAAAACAGTATTGGCTGGCTGGTTCAGCCAGCGCCGCAGGTTGGGGTCGGCGTCCATGAGTTGTTGCTGTTGCAGCGGGCTGTGTTCTTCGCGGGCGATGCGCAGCACCTTGGCCAGATCGCGTCGCTCGTTGATCAGCAACTTATAACCGCGCGTGACCCAGATCGGCAGGCGCCAGAACTCGGCAAGTGCCAGGCACAGCTCCAGCAGATTGACGCCGAACAGCTCTTTTTCCACTGCAAGGCTGGAATGGCCCTTGTGGATAACCCGCAACTCCAGCTCTTCGAGCAGCTTCGGATAGGCCAGCGCCATCGGCCAGAGTGGGGAGAGGAACAGCAGGCTGCCCATATGGATGTCTTGCCAGAGTCGTGCAAGGCGACTGGCAAACAACCCGTTGGCCTGTTGTGTGGCGTGCTGGCTGACCAGAATCAATTGGCGGTAGGCCGCAGGAATTTCCTCGGGCGGCTTGGCCGGCAAGCGGCCCAGAAGGATTTCAGTACGCGCCAGCCCCAGGCGGTTGATCGCAATCTCGAGGCTCTCGGCCTGCTCGGTCAAACCGTGGGTGTGATGGTTGGCCTCGCGCATCACACTCAATACCAGTGCGGGGCTTTCCTGCATCATTTCAGCGATTTCACGTAGCGAGCGGCGACTGTCGTTCAATGCTGCGCGAACGTGCCCATGATTGACCGCAGGGACCGGCAACGCGATGCCGTCAAGCAACTTGACCCAGGCATCCAGCGTTTTCGGAACGAGATGATGTGCTGCGTGTGCTGTCGACATTCGATGGCCTGTGCGGCTGATTATCTGAGCTGGGAAACCGCCAGCGTACGGGACGCTGAGGCCATTTTCCTCCTTTTATGGAGGCGGATAAATGGGTTTTTCAAAAGAACCGGCTATAGTCTGGCCCAGTTAGGCCGATAAGGAGAAGAAGAGATTCAAGAACTTCCGGACTGTCCCTGAACCCGACTCAGTAAAGTATTTTTTCCTATGGCTAAAATTATCGGCATCATTGTCGTTATCGCGAGTGTCCTCGGCGGATATGTGCTGTCCCATGGCAAGATCATGGCGCTGTTCCAGCCCTACGAGGTCTTGATCATCGGCGGTGCTGCACTGGGCGCGTTCCTCCAGGCCAACCCTGGCTACATGACCATGCACGTGTTCAAGAAGTCGCTGAAGATGTTCGGTTCGCGCTTCACACACGCCTATTACCTCGAGGTACTGGGGCTGGTATACGAAATCCTCAACAAGAGCCGCCGTGAAGGCATGATGGCGATTGAAGGGGATATCGAAGACGCCGCCTCCAGCCCGATCTTCGCCAAATACCCTGGCGTGCTGAAAGATGAGCGCATGACCGCGTACATCTGCGATTACCTGCGCATAATGTCGTCCGGCAACATGGCTCCTCACGAGCTGGAAGGCCTGTTCGACATGGAGCTGCTGAGCATGAAAGAAGAGCTCGAGCATCCATCCCATGCCATTACCGGTATCGCCGACGGTATGCCCGGCTTCGGTATCGTGGCGGCGGTACTCGGTATCGTGGTGACCATGGCGTCGCTGGGGTCGGGCGACAAGGCTGCAATCGGCATGCACGTAGGTGCGGCGCTGGTAGGTACCTTCTTCGGTATTCTTGCGGCATACGGTTTCTTCGGTCCTTTGGCCACCTGCCTTGCCCATGATGCCAAGGAAGAAATGAACGTCTACGAGAGCATCAAGGCGTCGCTGGTGGCTTCGGCCTCCGGCATGCCTCCTTCGCTGGCCGTCGAGTTTGGCCGCAAGGTTCTCTACCCGCTGCATCGCCCCAGCTTCAGCGAGCTGGAACAAGCGGTTCGCGGTCGCTAAGTCATGGAAAATAATCAGCCGATTATCATCAAGCGCGTAAAGCGCTTTGGTGGCGGACATCACGGCGGTGCCTGGAAAATCGCGTTTGCCGACTTCGCGACGGCAATGATGGCGTTCTTCCTGGTGCTGTGGCTGATGTCCTCCGCCACGCCCGAACAGTTGCTCGCGGTGGCCGGTTATTTCAAGGATCCGGTCGGCTTTTCGGACAGCGGTTCGCCGTATGTGATCGACCTGGGCGGCTCGCCCGAGATGTCGCCGAATCAGACGCTGAACCCTGAGGTCAAGACCACGCCGTCACCTGACACCGTGCCCCTTGAGGCCGAGACTTCCGAGACCAAGGCTGAAGAGGTCGAGCAGGAGCGTCTGGAGATGCTCTTGCAAGAGCTGCAGAACAAGGTCGAGGAAAACCCGCAACTGCAGAAATTCAAGGACCAGATTCTATTCGAGATCACCCAGGACGGTTTGCGTATTCAGATCATGGATGCTGACAACCGGCCGATGTTCGACTCGGGCAGTGCACGTCTCAAGCCTTATTTCGAAGACATCCTGCTGGCGATGGCTGACACCATCAAGAGCGTGCCGAACAAGATCAGCATCAGCGGTCATACCGATGCGACACCTTTTGTAGGCAACGGCGGATTCGGTAACTGGGAACTGTCGGCCAACCGCGCCAACGCTGCACGTCGTGCGCTGGTGGCCGGTACCTATCCGGACTCACAGGTGGCCAGGGTGGTGGGTTATGCCTCGTCGGCTCTTTATGATCATGAGAACCCGACCAATCCGGTCAACCGCCGTATCGACATTGTGGTTTTGACCAAAAAGGCTCAGCAGCGTATCGAAGGCGACCAGAACTCCGGTGGTGCGCCGTCGTCCAAGCCAGCGCCCGCCGCTCCTGCTACTCCCGCTGCTCCGGGGGCTTCGGCCGGGGCACCGCCAGACCCGCAGGCATACGCCCAGCCTCACGAGATCCGGCAGAAGCTGAATATCTTTGACGATGGCAAGTTGCGGGTCGAGCCAGCCCAGAACTGAGCTGCAACCGATACAGAAACGCCGCGATGATCGCGGCGTTTTTGTGTGCGGCGTTCGGTGCTCAGTAACTGTCTTGCGGCAGGCTGGCAATGATCGAACGGTAGCTGTTCATGCGCTGTTGCTGCACGCGGCCATCTTCAAGCCCCTTGAGCAAAGCGCAGCCCGGTTCGCGGTCATGCTTGCAGTCGCGAAAGCGGCACGTGCCGATCAGGTCGTTGAATTCGATGAAGCCAGCTTCCACGTCGGCACGGCTGACGTGCCCCAGGCCGAATTCGCGGATGCCCGGTGAGTCGATCAGATCGCCGCCACGCGGGAAGTGGAACAGGCGGGCGGTGGTCGTGGTGTGTGTGCCCTGGCCGGAGACCTCGGACAACGGGCCGACCCGAGTATCCGTTTCCGGCAGCAGGCTGTTGACCAGCGAAGACTTGCCGACGCCGGACTGGCCAACGAACACACTGATGTGGCCGTCAAGCTGGCTTTGCAGTGTCTGCATGCCGTCGCCGTGATGCGCCGACACTTCCAGTACCGGGTAACCCAGAGTGCGGTAGACCGCCAGCAGCGCATTGAGCGCGGGCGCGTTCTGCTCGTCGATCAGGTCGGCCTTGTTGAGTAGAAGCAGTGGACGAATCCCGGCATGCTCGGCGGCCACCAGATAACGGTCGATCAGGTTGGCATGTGGCTCGGGCATGGGCGCGAACACGATCACGATCAGATCGACGTTGGCAGCCACAGGCTTGAGCTGGCCACGTGAGTCCGGGCGGCGCAGTTCGGTGGTGCGGGGCAGTTGCGCAACGATGACGCCAATGCCCTGATTGCCGGCGCGCCATACGACGCGATCACCGGTCACCAGTGCAGGCAGGTTGGCGCGCAGGTGGCAGCGAAATACCTGACCGCTTGCTTCGCCTTCCTGAGCCTCGACTTCGACCTGAACACCGAAGTGAGCAATTACAAGGCCGGTCTGTTCGGGGCCGAGGTCGCCGCCTTCCAGTGTTTCAAGTGTAGCGGACTCGCGTTTTGCCGCGCGGGCAGCACGCTCGCCCTGAATTTTTTCGATGCGCCAGTTCTGACGACGATTGAGTTGGCGTTTGGCCATGGGTGTTCCGATGTGATGTAACCGATGAATTAGGCAGTACGATTGATCGGCAGGAGTCTAGCACGGCAGGGTGAGCTAAACTGCGCGCCTACGCTGAGGAGTCGACACATGCAGAACAAGCAGAACCTGATCTGGATCGATCTGGAAATGACCGGTCTGGACCCTGATACCGATGTCATCATCGAAATGGCCACGATCATCACCGATAGCGAGCTGAACACCCTGGCCGAAGGTCCGGTGATCGCGGTGCATCAGAGCGACGAGACGCTGGCGAAAATGGACGAGTGGAACACCCGCCAGCACGGTGGCTCGGGCCTGACCCAGCGAGTACGCGAAAGCACCATCAGCATGGCTGAAGCCGAGGCGCAGACTCTTGAGTTCATCAAACTGTGGGTGCCGGAGCGCAGTTCGCCAATCTGCGGCAATAGCATCTGCCAGGATCGCCGCTTCCTGTATCGCCACATGCCGACGCTGGAGAACTACTTCCATTACCGCAATCTGGATGTCTCGACCCTAAAGGAACTGGCTGCGCGCTGGTCCCCTGAACTGAAGTTCAAGAAAGGCAGCACCCACCTGGCGCTCGACGACATCCGTGAGTCGATTGCCGAGTTGCGCTTTTATCGTGAGCACTTCATCAAGGCCTGATCGAGACTCGCGCGTGCAGCGAATAATCTTCGCTGCACTCTTTCAGTGCGTTGGTCGGCTGGTTAGACTGCGCGCCTTTGTCGCAGAGTCGCCGCCATGTTGCTGATGCTTTATCTGATCGCCATCACTGCTGAAGCCATGACTGGCGCGCTGTCTGCGGGTCGTCGAGGAATGGACTGGTTTGGCGTGGTGCTGATCGCCTGCGTCACGGCGCTGGGCGGCGGCTCGGTGCGCGATGTGCTGATCGGCCATTACCCGCTGACCTGGGTCAAGCACCCGGAATACCTCATATTGACCAGTGTGGCAGCCTTGGTGACGATCTTTATCGCGCCATTGATGCGCCACCTGCGCTCGCTGTTTCTGGTGCTTGATGCGCTGGGCCTGGTGGCCTTCACCCTGATCGGCTGCATGACCGCGCTGGAAGCCGGGCATGGTCTGGTGATCGCGTCAGTGTGCGGTGTCATCACCGGGGTCTTCGGTGGCATTTTGCGCGACATCTTCTGCAACGACATTCCGCTGATCTTCCGCCGCGAGCTGTATGCCAGCGTGTCGTTTCTGGCCGCGTGGTGTTTTTTGCTGTGCCAGTACCTGCAATTACCGGATGAACAGGCGGTGCTCATCACCCTGTTCGGCGGCCTGCTGCTGCGCCTGCTGGCGATCCGTTTCCGCTGGGAAATGCCCAAGTTTGTCTACAAGGACGAGCCCTGAAGCTTACGCAGGGCGCAGGCACAATAGTTGAAAAATTATCGTTCCTCACGCTCTGGTATGACCCCCGAAGGTTGGACAATTATCCACCTACGCTGCCTTGGCGGCCTGCAT
>NZ_JAWHOO010000003.1:0-24378 GCF_032586855.1 Pseudomonas syringae group sp. J254-4
CCGAGGCTGGAGATTTCCGCGTTGCGGTTGTCCACGCTTGCCGCGTTGAGCAGCAGATCGCCATTGGCGCTGATAAGTCCCAACTGGTTGAGCAACGGCCCGGAAATACGGGCGGACAAAGCGCTGCTGCTGAACAGCTTGCCTTGCTGGCTGTTGTCCAGCGACCCCGCAGTGATGGTCATAGTGCCATTGCTGCTGATCAGCCCGCTCTGGCTGTTGAGCACCTGAGACGCGTTGATATCGACAGTGCCGCCCTGGCTCAGAATTCGGCCTGACTGACGATTGTCGACGGCTGTGGCCACGATGCGTGTGCTGGACTGCCCGTTCAGTGTGGCACCCTGGTTGTTCAGGGTCTGGGTAATGGTGGCCTGCAAGGCGCGACTGGCGGTGATGCTGCCGCTGTTGGTCAACCCGTTGGCAGACAGCGTTACATCACCCGAACCATTGCGGCTGTTATCGGCATTGACGCCCGCCTCGATCACCGCCGAGTTGTTGAGTTGTCCGCCTGCGGAAAGGCTCAGCGCATCGCGTGCGGCGACGTTCTGCCGAGTGGTGAGATCGCCCGCGGTGCTCATGGTCAATGACGACCCCGCATAGACCGGGCCGTTGACTTCGGTACTGCTGGCCCTGGCCGTGACAGCGCCGCTTGCTGCGGTCTGCGTCATGCTCAAATGGCCGTTGGCATCAATCTGGATATCGCCGCCACTGGCCGCCAGATCGCCAGCCAGCCTGACGCCCACACCCGCCTCGGTGCCCACCAGACGGATCGCGCCGGCATACATACCGCCCAGCGCCGAGCTGTCAACGGCCAGTTCCGGTTTGGCACTGCCGTCGTCAGGCAGGGCCGTGGGATTGAGGGTCTGCGCATCGACATCGTTACGACCGGCAATGATGTTGAGGCGCTTGGCGTGCAGCTCGGCATTGATCTTCGCGCTGCGGGTGATGATGTCGAACTGGTCGACGTTGTCTGCGTTCAGCCCCACGCCATCGATGGATATGCTGCCGCCCTGCACATTGAAACGCTGCAATTGCCCATTGGCATCCAGCACCGGTTTACCGGTGGTCAGCGTGACCTGCGGGGTATTGATGAAACCGCAGCCGTTGCAACTGATGCCATACGGGTTGGCGACAATGACCCGCGCCGCTTGCCCGGCCACTTCCGTGTAGCCCCTGAGTTGGCTGGCGTTGGCCCCGACTACTTCGTTAAGAATGGTGGTAGCGGCCGTGCCGCGCAGGTTGGAGTTGCCAACGATAATTCCGCCCAGTTGAGTGCTCTGGGTCTGGTTCGTCGAGTTGTTGAGGATGACGCCCTGACTGTCGACGTTGTACTGCTGGAACTGGTTGTGCGACAGGCCGGTGGCATTGGGCGTGGCAATGTTGACGATGGGCACGCCATTACCGGCTTGGCTCAGGCTGGTATTCGGCCCACTGACCACGATGCCTTCGGCCTGAACCAGCAGCGGCTGCCAGAACAGGGCATTGGCCAGAATCAGCGCGAGGCCGCGTTTGGGCATTCCCCAAAAGGACTGGCGCTCGATCAGCAAGGCAGAAGGCTGGCGAGCAAGCAGAGCCAGTTGGTGAACGTCCATGTAAACGACCTCAGAGCGGGAAGTTGAAAGCGGTCTGACTAAAGAAAGAAGTCCATACGAAAATAGATCGGCGCTTCGCGCTCGGTCACATCATGACGTTGCTGGGAGCACGCGAAGGTCATTTTCAAGATCTTTCAAGCAGGGCATATCACCCAGCGCAGTAGCCACAAGCAGAGAAATGGCCATGACGGCAACCGAAAGCATTGCAGTTCCGAGCTACTGAAATACACAGCACATCCCAGAAGTGGCAGATCGACATCAAAAAGGCAGGCAATACTAGAACGCCACCATTATGGCGTCAAATATTTGTATCGACCATGTATCCGGTTTATTGAACTTTATTTAAACCTGGATTTATCTGAGGGGACCAGCACTTGCCTTCACGCTATAGGCCGTCTTTGCCACTGTTGAAGCTGGCGTAAACACCAATACCTCAAAGCCGATGGCGGTCCCGACTTCTCCACAAGCATCTTTTACGGAGGTGCTTTCAGTGGAGCTGCCTTCTACGCGGCCTTTATATTAAGGCGGCAGCAGGAATGGCAGTCATCTGCCACCCTCGGCACGGATCCGTGAGTGCGGAATTAACGGGATAAGGGTGTTGGTACCACCTGGCATGGATGCCTCTTCGCTGAGCGCACCTTTATTCGCCCAGGATTGCGGCGAGCCATAGCCGACAAAATGCTGGTGTGACTGGAGATCAGATGAATTGAAACAAAATTGTCGAGGGGACGCCTTGGAAAGGCTTTCCACCCTCCTTACAGATCACAGCACCAATCGAGCACAGGACGCTCAAAGCAGCAATCCAGGCACCACAATCCGCAATGCAAAAAAAAATCTGGAAATCCGCATTTTCATGGGCCTTCCAGATTTTCGAAATGGTGGGTCGTGTGGGATTCGAACCTACGACCAATTGGTTAAAAGCCAACTGCTCTACCAACTGAGCTAACGACCCTCTGTTGTGTGGCGCGTATATTACTGATTTTTATCAGTAATTCAACACTTTTTTCAAAAAACTTTAAAAATAACGTGTCGGGTCTGCCATACCTGCGGCTGTGAAGCCCTCGGCGCGCAGGCGACAGCTGTCGCATTTGCCACAGGCTCGGCCCTGGTTATCAGCCTGATAGCAGGAAACCGTCAGTGAGTAATCGACCCCCAAAGCAGCGCCTGCCTTGACGATGTCCGACTTGCTCAGGTTCTGCAGCGGCGCTCTGATTGTGAACCCCTGCCCTTCCACACCAGCCTTGGTCGCGAGATTGGCCATGCGCTCGAACGACTCGACAAACTCGGGACGGCAGTCGGGATAGCCCGAATAGTCCACTGCATTGACGCCAATGAAGATATCCCGTGCATCCAGCACCTCTGCCCAGCCCAGCGCCAGCGACAGGAACACCGTGTTGCGTGCCGGTACGTAGGTCACCGGAATGCCCTCAGAGGGCGACTCAGGCACGGCGATGGAGCTATCGGTCAATGCCGAGCCGCCAATGCCGTTGAGGTTCAGGCCAATGACCTTGTGCTCGACTGCACCCAGATCGCGGGCAACGCGCGCTGCCGCATCCAGTTCGGCGCGATGACGCTGGCCGTAGTCGAAGCTCATGGTGTAGCAGGCGTAGCCTTCTGCGCGGGCCATGGCGACCACGGTTGCGGAATCCAGGCCACCGGACAGGAGGATCACGGCTCTTTTTTCGGTATTGGTCAATTCACTCATGTCAGCGCCCCGGCTCGTCATCCCAAAGAATTTTATGCAACTGCATCTGCAAGCGTACCGGTAGATTGTCGGCAACGATCCAGTCCGCCAGATCACGGCCTTTAAGCTCGTGGTGACTGGCCGAGAACAGGACCTCGCCCGCACGACGTTCAAGACCGTACTGAATCAGCTTGGAGACAGCCCAGTCGTAATCCTCGCGCGAGCAAATCACGAATTTGACCTGGTCGTTGCTCGTCAGCAGCTCGATGTTCTCGTAACGGTTACGCGAGACTTCCCTTGACCCAGGGGTCTTGAGGTCCACAACGCGACTTACACGAGGATCGACTGCCGAGATATCCAGCGCGCCGCTGGTCTCCAGTGACACCTCATAGCCCGCATCGCAAAGACGCTTGAGCAACGGGATGGCATTGGGCTGAGCGAGCGGCTCACCGCCGGTCACACAGACATAGCGAGGACGATAGGCCGCCACTTGCCCAACGATGTCATCCAGCGTCTGGATAGTCCCACCGCTGAATGCGTAGGCGCTGTCACAATACTGGCAGCGCAATGGGCAGCCGGTCAGGCGGACAAATACGGTAGGCAGGCCAGCCGTACGGGTTTCACCCTGCAAGGAGTGAAAGATTTCGGTGATGCGTAATGTCTCTTGCATATCAGCCACGGGCGTAACAGCTAAACAGGCCGTCCGCCTCCGTCAGGCACTTCAAAGGACCCTGCAATCGCAGAATCCGGAAAAGCGTAGGGTGTACCGGAATTTCGGGTGCGAGATTCTAACGAAAAAAGCCGCGACTAGCGCGGCTTTCTTGATCAGCGGGTCAGAACATCAAAGACGCTGAAGATCTCGTTGCGCCAATTGTGCAGCCGAGGTGCCCGGATACTGGGCGACCACCTGCTGCAATATGCCTTTTACCTTGTCGGTATGACCGAGACGACGCTCGACGTCAGCCAGCTTGTACAGCGAGTCAGGCACCTTGGCATGCTTCGGATACTGCTGACTGACCTTGGCGAACGCTTGACCGGCCCCCTGAAGGTCGCCTTTGGCCAGATTCACTTCACCCAACCAGTATTGGGCATTGCCCGCGTACGAGCTGTTCGGGTATTTGCGCAGGAAAGCGGTAAAGGCCTGACTGGCCTTGTCGAAGTCCTTTGCCTTGATCAAATCGAAGGCTGCTTCGTAATAAAGCTTTTCCTTCGCCGGGTCAGGAGGCTCGGTGCCTGCTGCCGGTGCCTGCTGAGCCGCTGAGGCCGAAGGCGTCCCACTAGCGTCGATAGCGCCACCAGCAGGTTGAGAATTATTGGTAGCCGGAGCGGCTGCGCCACTTGCGCCACTGGCTATGCGTTGATCGAGTTCCTGATAACGCTCCAGAGCTTCCTGCTTCATGCGCTGGATATCATTCTGCTGGACCTCGACAACACCGCGCAAACGCGCGATTTCGTCCTGCATTTGCTGCAATTGCATGAACAGCTGACCTTGTGCCGAGGCAGGGGCCGTAACCCCTCCCCCGGCATAGGCGCCGGACGTGCCATAACCCGCTGGCGGATAACTGCTGCTGCCAGAGCCAGAATTGTTATCGACCACAGGTGCCGCACCCAACGCTGAAAGCGGAAGGGCGAGGGCCAAAACGGTTAGAGCACGTCGGCACGTTCGCATGTCAAATTACTTACGCAGTTCGACGCGACGGTTTTGAGCCCAGGACTGCTCGTCGTTGCCGGTAGCAACTGGACGCTCTTCGCCGTAGGAAACCAGTTCCAGCTGAGCTGGGGAAACACCTTGCAGAACCAGGTAGCGTTGAACGGCTTTCGCACGACGCTCGCCCAGTGCCATGTTGTACTCGCGAGTACCACGTTCGTCGGTGTTACCTTCCAGAACAACGCGAGCGCCGTTAGCTTTCAGGTCTTTCGCGTGCACGTCCAGGGAGCGCATGGCTTCTGGCTTCAGGTCCGAACTGTCGTATTCGAAGTAGAAGGTAGTGATTGCGCGCAGAGCAGCTTCTTCGCTCAGGGAGCCGTCAACTGCACCAGTGTTGGCGCCGTAACCAGCGTTAGGATCAACAGCACCGCCTGCACCGGCATTGTCGCCGCCTTTGGAAGAGCAACCTACAGCTACAGCCATGGCCAGAGCCAGCGCAGCAAATTTACCAAACTTCAGCATTTCCATCTTGAAACTCCTAATGAACCCCAGTGTGTTAAGCAAATCGTGTAGCGCCGCGTCAGTTCAGGTAAGGGGACCAGGAAGGTTCTCTGACTTCGCCTTGAGCGGTAGGAAGCGGGAGCCTTACGCGTCCATTAATGGACACGAGCATCAAGACTCCCCGGCCCTGCTGGCGGGTGGCGTAGATTACCATGGTGCCGTTGGGCGCAACAGTAGGCGACTCATCAAGGTTGCTATCTGTGAGGATTTTTACGCTACCGCGTGCCAAATCCTGCACTGCCACCTTGAAATTAGTGAAGCCGTCCTGCCGGTGAATCATTACCAGCGTCTTTTCATCCGCTGACAATTTCGGGTTGGCGTTGTAGTTACCCACGAACGTTACACGTTCGGCACCGCCGCCATTAATGTTTGTCTTGTAGATCTGTGGCTTGCCGCCACGGTCCGACGTGAAGTATAGCGTAGACCCGTCCTTTCCGAAGAAAGGTTCAGTATCAATCGAAGAATCATTGGTAACGCGGCTCAATTGGCGCGAAGCCAGATTGATCACGTAGATCTCCGGGTTACCATCCTTGGACAGAACGAATGCCAGCTTGCTGCCATCCGGCGACCATGCAGGCGCGCCATTCAGGCCTTCAAAATTGGTGATCTGCTCACGGCGACCGGTATCGATGTGTTGAACGAAAATGCGCGGGCGCTTCTGTTCGAACGATACATAGGCAATACGCTTGCCGTCCGGCGCGAACCGTGGCGACAGGATTGGCTCACGCGATTGCAGCAGGGTTACTGCGCGAGCACCGTCGTAATCCGAACGCTGCAGGGTGTAACGCGTGTTGTTCTCGGAGAAACGTTCGGCGGTCACGTAGAGCATGCGGGTAGAAAACGCACCTTTGATGCCGGTGAGCTTCTCGAACGACTGGTCGGCAATGTAATGCGCCATGTCCCGCAGTTGATCGTTGGTACCCGACACGTTACCGGTCAAAACCTGTTGTTCGGTGGCCACGTTGAACAGCGCGTACTGGATCTGCAAACGTCCGCCAGCAGGCGTGATGTTGCCGACCATGACGTACTGGGCACCCAGCGCTTTCCAGTCACGGAAAATGACTTCGCTGGCCTGGGTCGGCAAGCTGATCATGTTCTGCTTCGGGGTCGGCGCGTAGTAGCCGGAATTGCGCAGATCGTTGCTGACGATTTCCGCCATGTCTTCCGGCAGTACGTTACCGCCCTGCCATCCGAATGGCACAACAGCAATCGGTGCTGCACGGTCACTGCCGCTGGTGACCAGAATGTTCTTTTCTTCTGCCGACACCATTGCGGATGCGAAACAGAGAACGACCAGCAGTCCTCGAAAAAGGTTGATCACAAGGCTAGATCTCCAGGTGTGAATGTCATCTTGAATGAACGATAGGGAGCGAAGTCAGCCGGCTTCAGACCCTGCATTTCTGTCAAACGTCCAATGTTCTTCACCGCAGCAACCGCAGAGCTGTCGAACGGCCCGTCACCACTGGACTTGGCAATCGATACTGAAGCAATCGTACCGTCCGGCAACATGCCGATCTGCAACGTTACCGACATGTTGTTACGTGCCGATGGTGGACGACTCCAGCCTTCGGACGCCCTGACACGAATCAGGTCATCGAAACTGCCAGCCGTTTCATCGCCCCGCTCGTCAGCCAAAGCCTGTTGCCGTTCCGGTTTATCGGACAGCAAATCGGCCAGTGCCTGCGCCTTCTTGTCTTCAGCGGATTTGCGAGCTGCTTCCTGCGCCTTCTTGGCGGAATCTGCAGCGGCTTTTTTCTTCGCGTCCTCGGCAGCCTTTTTCTTGGCGTCTTCTGCGGCCTTTTTCTTGGCCTCATCAGCAGCCTGTTTCTTGGCTTCCTCGGCAGCAGCTTTCTTGGCGTCTTCTTCGGCTTTTTTCTTCGCCTCTTCTTCGGCCTTTTTCTTGGCTATATCAGCCTGCTGCTTCTCTTCAAGCTTTTTGGCGTCGGCAACCTTCTTGGCTTCATCGGCTTTCTTGGCATCGTCAGCCTTTTTGGCCTCCTCTGCTTTCTGTTCGGCCTTTTTGGCTTCGTCGGCAGCTTTCTGCTCTTCGGCTTTTTGAGCCGACTCTTCTTTCTTTTGTTCCGCAGCTTTTACAGCTTCCTGTTTGAGCTGCTCGATCTTTTTCTGCTCCAGCTGTTCGACTTCAGTTTGTCGCGCAGCGGTTTTCTTCGCCTCACCGGCAATCTTCTGGTTGGTCTGGGTAGTGGCCTGGCTCTTGGACTTGAGCTGATAGAGCGTTGCCTGAACGATAGGCTTGGCTTCGGGCAAATCCGGAGTCATGGCAAAACTGACGAACAGCATGCCGAAAATCAGAATATGCAATGCCACGGCCCAGACACTGGGCCAGAAGTAGCTTTCCGAGGCGGACGGCTCTCGAATCGGCTGCATCAGGGTGCCTCGGTAATCAAGCCAACATTCCCGACCCCAGCCTTCTGCAGCCCGCCCATCGTGCCCATGACCGAGCCGTAATCGACGGTCTTGTCACCACGAATGAAAACCTGCGTCTGCTTGCCTGCGTCACGACCGGCAGCGACGATCTTGGTCACGGCGGCAGTCAGCTGCGGCAGGGTCATTGCCTTGTCCATCTGCTTGTCGGTATCGACTTCGCTGCCAAGGTTCCAGTAATAGGTCTTGTCAGCCTTGATCGAAATGGTCAGGACCTGATTGTTGTTGTCTTGCGGCAAAGCCTCGCTGGAGACCTTGGGCAAGTCGACTTTCACGCCCTGGTTGATCATGGGAGCCGTCACCATGAAAATCACGAGCAACACCAGCATCACGTCGATGTAGGGCACTACGTTCATTTCGGCGACCGGCTTGCGTTTTCTGCGACGATCTCGAGCGATTAAAGCCATGGGGAATTACCTGCTCACTCTTCGCTGGTGTGCACTTTACGGTGCAGGATGGCCTGGAACTCGTCAGCGAACGTGTAGTAACGGCTGATCAAGGTCTCACTGCGCGCGGCGAAACGGTTGTAGGCAATAACGGCCGGGATGGCTGCGAACAGGCCGATAGCCGTTGCAATCAGTGCCTCGGCAATACCCGGTGCCACGGTGGCCAGCGTTGCCTGCTGGGCAGTCGCCAGACCGCGGAAGGAGTTCATGATCCCCCAGACAGTACCGAACAGACCGACGTACGGGCTGGTGGAACCCACGGTCGCCAGATATGGCAGACCTGCTTCGAGCTTTTCTTCCTCGCGGGAAATAGCCACACGCATGGCGCGCGCCACACCTTCCATGACCGCATCGGGATCGACACCGGACTGCTGACGCAGGCGGGAGAATTCCTTGAAACCGGCACGAAAGATCTGCTCTACGCCAGAGTCCGGATCGGGATTGCTGCCCGCCTGACGGTACAGCTTGGACAGATCGATACCCGACCAGAAACGCTCTTCAAAGCTGTCCAGTGCACGACGACCTGCGCGCAGCATATTGCTGCGCTGAAAAATCACGATCCACGAAGTGACCGAAGCAGCCACCAGAATCAGCATTACCAACTGAACAACAATGCTGGCATTGCTGACCAAACTCCACATGGAGGAATGGTCGACGACGTTAGCTTCCACGCTTTATCTCCTGCTCTGAATGTATGCCCGCGCCGCCCTGGTCGGCAAAGGCCGCTCGCAGAGCTTCGGGAATGGCCCGGGGTTTAAAACTATCGGCGCGTACACACGCCACCAGGAACTGCCCTTCACAGAGCAGCGTTGCATCCGACGCCCGCCTGATCTGCTGTTGAAAGCGCAGGCTGACACGGTTCAATTCGGTTACTTCTGCACTGACAAGCAACTCGTCATCCAGCCGCGCGGGCTTGTGATAACGCGCGTCACTGGAGTGCACGACAAATAAAAGGTTTTCCTGCGCCAGTTCGGATTGGGCAAAGCCCAATTCCCGCAGCCGCTCGGTACGAGCCCGCTCCATGAATTTCAGATAATTGACGTAGTAGACGATGCCGCCAGCATCGGTGTCCTCGTAATAAACGCGACAGCGATGTGCGAACGACTGAACCCCGTTTTGCGCGCGCATACTCTAGAGCTTACTCCTCAGGTTGCCAATCGGGTCAGGCAACTGTTTTTCAACGTTTTGCCACTTATTACCGGTATCGGCGGCAGGACTGGCAATGTGACCACGCCGACCGCAAATAAATTGCAAAGCATTGCTATAAATCCGCCGGATCATCGACCACATCGTCCGCCACCGGCATCTCCCCCATCCTGGAGGGGATATTCAGCCCGAAATGCAGATACGCATGACGGGTGACCACACGTCCGCGCGGCGTGCGCATGATATAGCCTTGCTGGATCAAATAGGGCTCGAGCACGTCCTCGATTGTGTGACGCTCCTCGCTGATGGCCGCCGCCAGGCTATCGACACCGACAGGCCCGCCATCGAACTTCTCGATCATGGTCAGCAGCAGACGCCGGTCCTGATGATCGAAGCCATGCTCGTCGACGTCCAGCAGGTTCAGGGCCTTGTCGGCGGTCTGCCGGGTGATCTGCCCATTGCCGCGCACCTCGGCGAAATCCCGTACCCGACGCAACAAACGGTTGGCGATCCGTGGCGTACCACGGGCGCGCCTGGCAATCTCGAAAGCGCCTTGCGGCTCGATGACCAGCCCCAGAATACCCGCCGAGCGCGACACGATCGTCGACAGGTCGGCAATATTATAAAACTCGAGCCGCTGAACGATCCCGAAACGATCGCGTAATGGGTTGGTCAGCATGCCCGCGCGCGTAGTCGCACCGACCAGCGTGAACGGTGGCAGATCAAGTTTGATAGAGCGCGCGGCGGGACCCTCACCGATCATGATGTCGAGCTGGAAGTCTTCCATTGCCGGATACAACACTTCTTCGACAATCGGCGACAAACGATGGATCTCATCGATGAACAACACATCGTTGGGTTCAAGGTTGGTCAGGATTGCGGCCAGATCACCGGGCCGCTCAAGCACCGGCCCGGAGGTGCTCTTGATCGAGACACCCATTTCCTGAGCGATAATATTGGCCAGCGTGGTCTTGCCCAGACCGGGCGGCCCAAAGATCAATGTGTGATCCAGCGCCTCATTGCGGCCACGGGCAGCCTGGATGAACAGTTCCATCTGCTCGCGTACGGTCGGCTGGCCGATGTAGTCCGCAAGGCTCAGTGGCCGAATCGCACGGTCCATCTGTTCATCACGATCACGGCCGCCAGCGGCGGTTATCAGACGGTCGGCGTCTATCACTTAACCCATCCCCTTCAACGCACGGCGAATCAGATCCGCACTGCTCAAATCTTTTTCCTTGATGGCGGAGACAGCCTTGCTCGCCTCCTGCGGTTTGTAACCCAGTGAAATAAGCGCGCTGACTGCATCGGATTCGGCCGATGCCACAGGCTCGGCCTGATTCGGACCATTGGAAACCAGCGTAAAGGTGCCTGGCAAGGACTCCCAGGCCTTGAACCGATCCTTGAGCTCGACCAGCAGACGCTCGGCGGTTTTCTTGCCTACACCGGGAATACGAGTCAGCGCCGATGTGTCCTGCGCCTGAACGCAACGCACCAGCTCATCGACTTCCAGGCCGGACATCAACGCCAGCGCCAGCTTGGGGCCGACCCCGTTCAGCCGGATCAATTCACGGAACAGCTCGCGCTCGCGTTTTTCATAGAAGCCATACAGCAGATGCGCGTCCTCGCGGACCACCAGATGGGTGTGCAATGTCACTGTTTCGCCGACGTGCGGCAACCGATACAGCGTCGTCATCGGCACTTCCAGCTCATAGCCGACACCATTGACATCCAACACCAGATGCGGAGGCTGTTTTTCGGCGAGAGAGCCGCGTAAACGTCCAATCACGTTTCAGATCCTTTCGTGTTGCCTGTCGCTTGCGCGAAGAAGAAATTGAACACAGTCATCGTAAAGACACAGGTCCTCGTGATTCAGTCACAGACGCAAACGGCCGCCGCGGCTGCGCGCGGTACTCAACCCGTGAGGAATCAGGCTGGAGCGCGTGTGCGCATGACACAGCGCGATAGCCAGCGCGTCGGAGGCGTCAATCTGAGGCTTCTGGGTCAGTTTGAGCAAATGCATGACCATCATCATCACCTGCTCTTTGTTGGCACCGCCAGTCCCTGCTACTGCCTGCTTGACCTGAGTGGCAGTGTACTCGGCAATTTCCAGCGCCTCCTCGGCACCCGCCACAATGGCCGCGCCCCTGGCCTGCCCCAGTTTCAGGGCCGAATCGGCGTTGCGCGCCATGAAAACCTTTTCGATGCCCATCGTCACCGGTCCGTAGGTCTTGATGACCTCCCGCACCCCGCGATAGACGATCTGCAAACGCTCGTGCAATTCACCACTGCCGGTACGAATGCACCCGGAAGCGACGTAGACACAACCACGCCCGGTGTCACGTACCACGCCATAGCCGGTAATTCGCGAACCGGGGTCGATACCAAGAATAAGAGTCATAACGCCTGCAGCTTGAGAAGGTGACGCAAAACAATAGGTGCAGCATAAAGGCAGAAGCCGGAGGCCGATAGCTGCGTGATGCTCACAGCTTCGCTCCCCCGGCTTCTGACTCGGTATTACCTGTCGGCGATCAGCCCAGTTGTTCCATGACGTCGTCCGGAATTTCCGCGTTTGAATAGACGTTCTGCACGTCATCCAGGTCTTCAAGCATGTCGATCAGCTTGAGGACCTTCTCGGCGGTCTCCAGATCAAGCACTGCACTGGTTGTCGGCAACATGACGATTTCTGCGTCGGAAGCCTTGAAACCTGCGGCCTCAAGAGCGTTACGCACGGCATAGAACCCGGAGAACGACGTAAACACATCGATCGAGCCATCGTCGTTGGTCACGACATCATCGGCGTCAGCTTCCATGGCAGCCTCGATCAGGGAATCCTCATCGACGCCGGCAGCAAAGGAAATCTGGCCCTTGCGATCGAACAGGTAAGCCACAGAGCCGTCAGTACCGAGGTTGCCGCCACACTTGGTGAACGCATGGCGAACGGCAGCGGCGGTGCGATTACGGTTGTCAGTCATGGTTTCGACCATGATTGCCACACCGCCCGGGCCGTAGCCCTCGTAACCCAGCTCCTCGACATCGTCACCGTCGGACGCGCCCACGCCTCGCGCGACCGCACGATCAATGGTGTCACGGGTCATGTTTGCACCAAGCGCCTTGTCCAGCGCCAGACGCAGACGCGGGTTGGAACCAGGATCGCCGCCGCCCTGACGCGCAGCAACGGTCAGCTCACGAATCCACTTGGTGAAAATCTTGCCTTTCTTGGCATCCTGACGCTCTTTGCGGTGCTTGATGTTCGCCCACTTAGAATGACCTGCCATTTTTCGCTCCAGATTCTTTTTGAAACACCTTCACCTTTCGCCCTGAACAACGAGGCAAAAAGCTTCACTCAATAAGGGCAGATACAGGGCGTATCGACGATACGCCCTGCCCGGCATCACTCGGCCTTTGGCTGCTCGCGCAGACGGATATGCAGCTCGCGCAACGCTTTGGCATCGACAACGCCAGGCGCCTGGGTCATGACGTCGGCGGCGCTCTGGGTTTTCGGGAACGCAATCACTTCACGAATCGATTGCGCGCCGGTCATCAGCATCACCAGACGGTCCAGACCAAACGCCAGACCACCGTGCGGCGGAGCGCCGTATTTCAAGGCGTCGAGCAGGAAGCCGAACTTCTCCTGCTGCTCGTCTTCGGCGATACCCAGCAGACGGAAGACCGCCTGTTGCATTTCCTTGCGGTGGATACGAATCGAACCGCCGCCCAGCTCGGTACCGTTAAGCACCATGTCGTAGGCACGCGACAGCGCCGTCGCCGGATTGGCTTCCAGCTCTTCGGGCGTGCACTTGGGTGCCGTGAAGGGATGGTGCAATGCGGTGAAGCTGCCGTCGTCGTTTTCTTCGAACATCGGGAAGTCGACGACCCACATCGGTGCCCACTCGCACGTGTGCAGCTTGAGGTCGTTACCGATCTTGATGCGCAGCGCGCCAAGAGCTTCGCTGACGATCTTGAACTTGTCCGCGCCGAAGAAAACGATATCGCCATCGACCGCACCCACGCGATCAAGGATGACGTTCAGGTTGTCTTCCGGGATGAACTTGACGATCGGCGACTGCAAGCCTTCCGGCCCCTTCGCGCGCTCGTTGACCTTGATGTAGGCCAGGCCCTTGGCACCATAGATGCTGACGAATTTGGTGTAGTCGTCGATCTGGCTGCGCGCCATGCTGGCAGCGCCCGGCACACGCAGTGCGGCAACACGCCCTTTGGGGTCGTTGGCCGGACCGCTGAACACCTTGAACTCGACGCCGGTGAGCTGATCGGCAACATCCACCAGTTCCAGCGGGTTACGCAGGTCTGGCTTGTCGGAGCCGTAGCGGCGCATGGCTTCTTCGAAGGTCATGTGCGGGAAATCACCGAACTCCAGGTCCAGGACTTCCTTGAACAGCTGACGAACCATCTTCTCGGTCAGACCGATGATGTCCTCTTCATTGAGGAAACTGGTCTCGATGTCGATCTGAGTGAATTCCGGCTGACGGTCGGCACGCAGGTCTTCGTCGCGGAAGCACTTGGCGATCTGATAGTAGCGGTCAAAGCCAGCCACCATCAGCAATTGCTTGAACAACTGAGGCGACTGCGGCAGGGCGAAAAAGCTGCCCGGGTGTGTGCGACTTGGAACCAGATAGTCGCGAGCACCTTCCGGTGTGGCGCGGGTCAGGATCGGCGTCTCGACGTCGAGAAAGCCGTTGTCATCCAGATAGCGGCGGATGCTGGTGGTGATGCGCGAACGCAGACGCAGCTTCTCGGCCATTTCCGGACGGCGCAGGTCGATAAAGCGATAACGCAGGCGTGTTTCTTCGCCGACGTCGGAGTATTCATTCAGTGGGAATGGCGGAGTCTCGGACTCATTCAGCACTTCGAGTTCGTAACCCAGAACCTCGATGGCACCCGAAGCCATGTTCGCGTTCACGGCACCTGCCGGACGAGCACGAACCTTGCCCACGACCTTGACCACGTACTCGCTACGCACGCGGTCAGCGGCGGCGAAGCTGTCGGCACGATCAGGGTCGAACACGACTTGAGCCATGCCTTCACGGTCGCGGATATCGAGGAAGATAACGCCTCCGTGGTCACGACGACGGTGGACCCATCCGCAAAGGGTAATTTCCTGGCCTTCCAGACTCTCGTTCAGTTGGCCGCAATAATGGCTGCGCATCATGATGGTGTTTTCACTTCTCGTAATTCGAATTCGGTGGCGCTTTCGCTCCTGGCTTGCGCTCAGTGGTACACGGCACCGGCACAAGACTAAAGCCAGCCCTGGCCCACGCAGAGTCACGCCCGCTAGCAAGACGGAGGATTATATAGAGTTAATTGGCACCGTGCAGCCGAACGAACCTATCACGGCCGGATAAGTTCGTGACCGCCCCCAGCACAGTCGCGCTACGGGGGAAACGCAGGCACGCCGAAGCGGGCCTGCAGGAATGAGGATAAAGACCACTCTAGACGTGGGCATTTTCCACGCGATCGCGCTTCAACAGATGCGCAACACAGACAACGCGAATCAGACCGCTGAAATTCTTTACGCCACCATGACGTAAGTGAACCTCTCGATCAATGTAGGACAATACCGCGTTAACAGAACACTCATTGGAACTTGCAATGCCTGACAGAATATTCCAGTACACGTTCTCCAGCCGCAGGCAAGTAGCCAGACCATTGAGCCGAACGGATTTGGAATGAGGCTGCGCCAGCGTCATGTTGAAATCCTCGACAAAGGGGTCATGGCGTATTTCCACCTCCCGCTGTAACAACTTAAGCTCTCGCTCAGCATTTCGTAACATCATAACCACCTTCGAATCATAAACTTTAAACATTGAAAGAAATATTCAAAAACAAATAAATGCCCCGATGTATAAAACATGATTCGAGATTTTATATCCAGCCGCTCTAATACTTTATCACTGTAGGAGATGGCTACAGGAATCAGCGGAATATCGTATAACCCTGAAGGGATAATGAGGAAGTGCGAGGGAGATGGCTGGATGATAGGCGTGATAACAGGCGGCGACCAAGCCTTCATCTGCCTGAATGCTCCGGCAGCGAGGGCCAAAAAGGCAAGGAGCAGGCACCGCCTGCAAGGCAACACATGAAGAACTGGCGAGTGGCGCTGAGCATCACTCGCCCAGGTCTTTATTTAGACTCGAGCATCGAGCGCAACATCCAGGCAGTTTTCTCATGAACCTGCATACGCTGCGTCAGCAGGTCAGCTGTCGGCTCATCGCTGACCTTGTCGAGAAGAGGAAAGATACTACGCGCAGTACGGACAACGGCCTCTTGACCCTGGACCAGACTTTTGATCATATCTTCAGCACTTGGCACGCCCTCTTCTTCCTTGATGGAAGACAGGCGAGCATACGTCGAATAAGTGCCAGGAGCAGGGAAGCCCAACGCACGAATACGCTCGGCAATAGAGTCAACCGCCAGTGCCAGTTCGTTATACTGCTCTTCAAACATTAAATGCAGCGTGCGAAACATCGGCCCGCTGACATTCCAGTGAAAGTTGTGAGTCTTGAGGTAAAGCACATAAGTATCCGACAGCAGATGCGACAGACCGTCCACGATCGATTTACGATCCTCTTCACTGATACCAATATCGATTGCCATGTTTCATGCCCTTTTAGTGAGGATTGAAAAGCAGTAAAGACCACTACTCTATCAAGAGAACCCGAATGGCGCAGCTTTCCGTTGGGTCGATGCCACAAGCCTGCAACGATTCATGGACGTACCAGGGTGCTTTGCGACGCATCACCACAGGTGCCACGGACAGAAAAAACCTGAGCTCCCTCAAGACTCATCAGCAAAACCAGCCTGAACGCTCTGTTTCAACCCCTGTAGCGGCACGGGCTATCAAAGCTGGGCGGGCAGGAGGGGCGTTATTGATTGCTGATTTGAGTAGCATCAGGCTTTGCTGTTAAATACACGACGTGTCGCCAACGAGTTGCCATTCAGCGCTGGCGCATAGGCTGGCCCTGCGCCCGTGCATCACGCCTCATCTTGTTCAGAAGCGTACCGGGCGTTACCAGCTATTTCTTGTAATCCTTCTTGCATGTGAGCTTTTTAAAATGTTGAAAATCGTCCATCTGGTAACGGGAGCAGCAGCCCTGTTGCTCTCTTTCATACCTAGCCTGCGTAGTGAAGCGGTCTCTCTCTACCTGCAAAACCCTGACGCCATCTGCCTGGCATTTCTCGGGCTGCTTAACCTGATACTCGCTCCGGTAATCCCTTACTGGAATCGAGGCCCACGTCATAATCTGCAAAATCTGGTCAGTGCCCTGCTTGTCATTGCGGTAATCGTACAAACGCTGACCTTGCTCGTTCCTCTGCCCGGCATCGCAGGCCAACCGGCAATTCTGGTTAGCCTGAGCATCGCCATCGTGGCCGTCGCCTTGCACCTGGGCGTCAGCTTTTACAGGTCTTACACTCCATCCTCCGCACCTCAAAACCACGACATGGGAAATCGTGATACTGGCACCGTAAAGTGGTTCAACACCTCCAAGGGCTTCGGCTTTATCTCCCGGGATTCCGGCGACGATATTTTTGTGCATTTTCGTGCCATTCGCGGTGAAGGCCATCGCGTACTGGTCGAAGGCCAACGCGTCGAGTTTTCCGTGATGAACCGCGACAAAGGCCTGCAGGCCGAAGACGTTATTGCAGCCCTGCCCCGCCGCTGATTTTTTCGGGCAACAAAAAACCGCGACCTTCCAACGGAAGTCGCGGTTTTTTTATGGCAACAGATCAATAGTGAGGTGGCGGCGCTTCTTCCTCGAAGGTATCGAACTGACTGCCCATCTCCTCCTGACGCTTGATCATTGCTGCCATCTGCTGCTGTAGATGATCAAACTCGCGCCGCTGCTTTACCAGCACATCATTGAGTGCCTGAATCGTATCGTCCTGAAAGGCCATACGGCTTTCCAGCTCCATGACTCGCTCTTCAAGACTCATGACTGCTCCTCCTCAAATCGAAAATCATTCGTCAATACCGGCCTGAGCTGCCGGCAGATTGCCGAGAACTGCTCGTCGGTGTAAGCGACTGCAGCATGCTTGCCCCAGACGGGCGCAGGCCAGGCCGCATCGTCACGATTGCGCACAATTACGTGCATGTGCAACTGACTGACCACATTACCCAAGGCAGCAATGTTGATTTTATCCGCATCGAACAGCTCTTTCAGCACCTTGGCCAGAACACTGGTCTCCTGCCATAGCTGCAACTGATCTGCAGCACTCAACTGAAACACCTCAGTGATATCAGCCCGACGCGGTACCAGAATGAACCACGGGTAATGACTGTCATTGGAGAGCAGTAACCGGCACAGCGGAAAGTCGCCAATGGGCAAGGTGTCTTGTTGAAGACGAGAATCCAGAACGAACACGATAAAAAACTCCTGACTGCCAGGTGAATGTACCTGCCCTGTCGGTAACAGGGTGCTGCGAGGTCCGCAGGATACTAGGGTTCGCACGGCGCTTCACGTGCCCGCCGCCATGCGCACCAGAATGATTCCGGCATAACGGTGAGCGCACCGATTTGACGCTCGCTAATGTCACACAACCGCCAACCATGAATTCATGCATTGAAACGCCGCCTGACAATTGCCTGCTTCAGGTACATGAAAATGAAACAACCCTGGCCTCACCATGGTGACCAACCAGAGCATTGCTCCAGGTTCAGGCGAGCCGGGTACGCACTGCACCAAAATCACACACTGCTGTTGCGACAACAACACAGCGCATTCGTTTTCTACTCAAAGGGAGCTGATTCGGGTAACGCTTTTGCGAGAAAGAACCGCCCCAAACCATGACACGTAAAATCCATCGATATTTTTACAAAATTGAAATATTCATAAAAATCATATGGATAAATCAAAAAAGCGATGCTGATTCTGATTTTTCACAAAATTTTTTCATTTTCGGAAATTTTGTGCACGCTTGTTGCTTTATGACCCATATGATCACGTCCCCCCGGCGGAAAACGAGGGTGACAGCATCAAGGGAAACAAGGCTCGCGGCCTTGGGGACGTGTTTGGCAGACCGCGTATTGATCCATTCGATCAAGCACAGATGCCACTACGGGCTAGCCTGGCGCCATGTCGTAAAGAATCTGAAAGGATAGAGCTGTACCTATAGCAACCAGCGTCAGCGTGATATAGATTCCGCCGACCAAAAATAGAAAGAGCCGCCCAGATAAAAAAACAGGTGGACGGCAAAAATCTTCTAAAAACCAAAGGAGCAATCACGATGAGAGTGATGAAGTGGAGCGCAATCGCACTGGCCGTTACGGCAGCCAGCACCCAACTGGCAACAGCGGCACCTTTCGTCAGCGATCAGGCTGATGCCAAGGGCTTTGTGGAAGGCAGCACGCTTGACCTGAAGTTGCGCAATTACTATTACAACCGCGACAAGAAAGATCGCGCTCAGGATGATCGCGACTGGACCCAGGGTATCTGGGCCAACTTCAGCACCGGCTACACTCAAGGCACCATCGGTGTCGGTGTTGAGGCATTCGGCTACGCTGGCCTGAAACTGTGGGGTCCGGATAAGTACTCAGGTTCAGGCAACCTTGCGACCCGCGCTGACGGGGCTGATCGAGACAACAAAGACACATTTGGCAAGATAGGCGGCGCTGTCAAATTCCGCATCTCCAAAACCGAGCTGAAAGTCGGTGACATGCAACCTACCAGCCCGGTATTCGCTGTAGGTGGTTCGCGTCTTCTGCCTCAAACTGCGAGCGGTCTGAGCCTGCAGAGCAGCGAGATCGCAGGCCTTGATCTGGAAGCAGGTCACTTCTACTCCGGCACAGCCCAAGATACTACGAGCCATGACGGTACGATCTGGGCTACTTATGCGAACGGCAATGGCCTGCGCGCTTCAAATGCCGACTTCCTGGGCGGCAAATATGCAGTGACCGACAGCCTCGGAGTTGCCTTCTACGCATCCAGACTTGAGGACATATGGGATCAGTACTACGGTAATGTGAATTACGTTTTGCCTCTGAGCAATGATCAGTCTCTGGCCTTTGACGTAAACCTTTACCGCACACTCGATGAAGGTAGCGCTGAAGCAGGCTCGATCAATAACACTACCTATTCCGCCTCAGCTGCCTATTCCTTTCTGGCAGCGCACACGGTTACTGTCGCATTTCAGAAGGTCGATGGTGACACCCCGTTCGACTACATCGGTATCGGCAGCAAGAACCGTGGCGGCGACTCGATTTTCCTCGCCAACTCGGTTCAGTATTCTGACTTCAACGGTCCGGGCGAGAAATCCTGGCAAGTTCGTTATGATCTGAACATGACTCCCTACGGCGTGCCTGGCCTAAGCTTCATGACGCGCTACATCAATGGTGACGACATCGACGGCACCAAGGTAGATAGTTCCAGCAAGTATGCTGGTCTTTATGGCGCCGATGGCAAACACCACGAAACCAACCTTGAAGCTAAATATGTTGTACAGAATGGCCCGGCGAAAGACCTGTCCTTCCGTATGCGTCAAGCTTGGCACCGCAGCAATGTTGATCAGCCAGATGGCGACGTCAACGAGTTCCGCCTGATCGTCGACTACCCGATCTCGATCCTGTAATCGCAGCTCAGCACTCGTTAATAGAAGAAGCCCGGCTCATGCCGGGCTTTTTCATTCAGCTCTGAAAGAGCTCCCCTACCCCCTGCAAGCCTGCCCTGCCCTGTACGCGACCGGAACACCGCCGTACAATGCCAGGTCATATCCAGTCTCAGCAACCGACAACGGCCAACCATGCGCACCAGTCAATTTTTGCTCGCCACACAGAAAGAAACCCCTTCCGATGCGGTCGTGGTCAGCCATCAGCTGATGCTGCGCGCTGGCATGATCCGCAAGTTGGCATCCGGTCTTTACACCTGGCTGCCAATGGGCCTGCGCGTGCTGCGCAAGGTCGAAGCCATTGTTCGTGAAGAAATGGACGCCGCTGGCGCACTCGAAATTCTGATGCCCGGCATTCAGCCTGCAGAACTCTGGCAGGAATCCGGTCGCTGGGAACAATACGGTCCGGAGCTGATGCGTCTGGTCGACCGCCACAACCGTGAGTTCTGCCTGGGCCCGACCCACGAAGAGGTCATCACCGACCTGGCACGCAATGAGCTCAACAGCTATAAACAGCTGCCAATCAACATGTACCAGATCCAGACCAAATTCCGTGACGAAATCCGTCCACGCTTCGGCCTGATGCGCGGGCGCGAGTTCGTCATGAAAGACGCCTACTCGTTCCATGCTGACCACGCCTCGCTGCAGGTCACCTACGATCGCATGCACCTGGCGTACAGCAACATCTTCACGCGCCTGGGCCTCAAGTTCCGCCCGGTCGAAGCTGATAACGGCTCGATTGGCGGCGCAGGCTCGCACGAGTTCCACGTGCTGGCCGAATCCGGCGAAGACGATATCGTGTTCAGCGATGGCTCCGATTACGCAGCCAACATCGAAAAAGCCGAAGCGGTGCCTCGCGAAAAGACTCGTCCGGCCGCTACTGAAGAATTGCGTCTGATCGACACTCCAAACGCCAAGACCATCGCCCAGTTGGTCGAAGGTTTCGATTTGCCGATCGAGAAAACTGTCAAGACGCTGGTTGTGCATGCTGCCGAAGAAGGCAAGCTGATTGCCCTGATCATCCGTGGCGATCACGAGCTCAACGAAATCAAGGCCAGCCAGCTTGAACAGGTTGCCAGCCCGTTGGTGATGGCTTCCGAAGCTGAACTGCGTGACGCCATCGGCGCAGGTGCAGGCTCGCTGGGCCCGTTGAATCTGCCGCTGCCATGCATCATCGACCGCTCGGTCGAGCTGATGAGCGACTTCAGCGTCGGCGCCAATATCGATGACAAGCACTATTTCGGCGTCAACTGGGAACGCGACCTGCCGGTTCCGACCGTCGCCGACCTGCGTAATGTTGTTGCGGGCGACCCAAGCCCGGACGGCAAAGGCACGCTGGAAATCAAGCGCGGCATCGAAGTGGGCCACATCTTCCAGCTGGGCACCAAATACAGCGAAGCGATGAAGTGCCAGGTGCTGGGGGAAAACGGCAAGCCGGTCAATCTGGCGATGGGTTGCTACGGCATCGGCGTTTCCCGCGTGGTTGCCGCCGCAATCGAACAGAACAGCGACGAAAACGGCATTATCTGGAACGACACTCTGGCGCCTTTCCAGATCGCCCTGATCCCGCTGCGCTACGAAACAGACGCGGTTCGTGAAGCGACAGACAAACTGTACGCCGAGCTGACTGCCGCCGGCTTCGAAGTATTGCTCGATGACCGCGACAAGAAAACCAGCCCCGGCATCAAGTTCGCCGACATGGAACTGATCGGTATCCCGCATCGCATCGTGGTCAGCGACCGTGGTCTGGCCGAAGGCAATCTGGAATACAAGAGCCGTACCGAGTCGCAACCGCAAGCCATTGCAGTCGCGGATGTGCTGTCGTTCATCCAGGGCAAAGTGAACCGCTGAGTCAAAAGGCGCACCTGTTTTTTCAACAGGTGCGCCGCTCGTCACTCGCCCAATCCGCATCAGAGATCCCATGCTCAAACGAAGCACCTTAAGCCTCGGCAGCGCCGTCCTGTGCGGCTCGTTTCTCGTCGGCGGCTGTGCCAATCAGCTATCACAACGCAGTGAGCACGAGGAGCGCGTCGAACGCAAACTCCTCGAACACACACTGCAAGTCGATATCGGTGAACCCAAAACACTGGAGTTACCGCAACGCCGCGTGCGGATTCACGAGCACAAATCGTTCGAAGTCACCGATTTTGAAGTCACCCGCCACTATGACCGCTATACGCCCTACCAGCCCTGGCGGGAGATCTACGAGATCCCGCTCGGCGCGGTCGCTGTTGTAGCTGGCGTAGGGGCGAATGTGGTCAACGTCTTTGCACTGGGCAATTTGCCGGAAAGCATGACCCGGGACTGGATTCACTATGGTGTGGCAGGTCTGAACCCGTTCATGAACGCCCCGTCCCACGGTCGCGCCGAGCAGAATCTGGCGAGCATCGACGAGGTTCAGAAAGACAAGCAGATAGAGAATTCCACGCTGCCGTGGAATGAACGCCCGGTGATGGTCAAGGCTGGTAACGAAACTCATGAAATGAGCACCGACCGCAACGGCATTCTGCGCCTGAACCTGCTGGACAGTCCTTTTGCCGAACAGGACCTGAGCCGTATCACGCGCATTTATATCAATGTCGAAGACGACCAGGACAGCGCTCACGCGAACGCCAGCTTGCCAATCAGCCACTCTCTGCGCGGCAAGCTGCTGGAAGCCCACGCGCTGATATACGACGATCTGGAAGATGACGAAGTCAGCCAATGGGTGCATCGCGTCAAACGCCTTTCTGACCTGGGACTGGAAGAAGAAGCCAGCGAGCTTGAACAGAGCCTGATTGAACTGACACGCAACGATCCGCAGTTGCAGGGTGAATTTCTCAAATCACTCGCCAGGGACGCTGGCCGTCTGGTCGCCGTTCCCGCCCAGAGCCAGTAATGTGAAAGGCTGCGGTATGTAACCGCAGCCGACCATTTCATTATTGCGAGAACAACTCCAATTGTTCATGCGCTGCGCGCAGGTCGTGCAGACGCACACCTATACCCAGAAGCCGAACAGGCTTGGCACCCCGGGCAAACGCCTGCGCCAGCAACTGCTCGTAACTGCCCAGATCCCTTCCGGCTCCGGACTGCTCCAGAGTCGTCTGGGTGAAGTCGTGAAACTTCACTTTGACGAAGGGCTTGCCGGGCCGGTACTGCCCTTCCATTCTCGCCATCCGGTTACCGAGGGTTTCCAGCAGGGCGGGCAGCTTTTCCAGGCAGGCAGCCAGATCAGGCAGATCCGTGTCGTAGGTATTTTCTACGCTGACTGACTGACGTCGACTGTCATTCTGCACGGGACGGTCATCTATTCCGTGCGCCAGACTCCAGAGACGCTCACCAAAGCTGCCGAACTCACGGACCAGCGCAAGCTTGCTGCGGCTTCGCAGGTCGGCACAGTCGACAATGCCCAGCCGCCCGAGCTTGTCTGCGGTGACTTTCCCCACGCCGTGGAGTTTGGTAACAGGCAAAGAAGCGACGAAATCCTCGACCTGATCCGGAGTAATGACGAACAAACCGTTGGGCTTTTTCCAGTCGCTGGCGATCTTGGCCAGAAACTTGTTCGGCGCGACGCCCGCCGAAACCGTGATATGCAGCTGATTCGAGACCCGGCGCCGGATGTCCTGGGCGATGCGCGTGGCGCTGCCGGAAAAGTGCCCGGCATCCGATACGTCGAGGAACGCCTCATCCAGCGACAAGGGCTCTATAAGGTCGGTGTAATCCCGGAATATCGTATGGATTTCCCGTGACGCCTCCTTATAGGCCTCCATGCGCGGCTTGACGATGGTCAAGTCCGGGCAGAGCTTGAGCGCATGCCGGGATGACATAGCTGAACGCACCCCATACGCGCGCGCCTCATAATTACAGGTCGCAATCACCCCGCGCCGCTCTGCAGAGCCGCCCACCGCCAGCGGCTTGCCAGCGAGTTCGGGCTCGTCACGCATTTCAATGGCTGCATAAAAGCAGTCACAGTCGATATGGATGATTTTGCGCTGCGTCATGACCTGATGGGATTTTGCAATCAATGGCTGAGCAGTATCTCATTCGTACCGGCAAGTAACATCCAGTGATGCGAAAGGTCGCCATGAAAAGCAGTGAAAAGTCCCTGACGCGTGGTCGAAAAAGCCGCGGAGCCCCGCCATACAGGCGTCAAAGCCGAAAAAACACATAAGCGGCGGCGCTAACCAATTGAAGAAAAAGCACTTTTTTAAAACTAACCATTGACACCCCGCCATCTCTCTGTAGAATGCCGCCACACAGACG